>CAYSIH010000049.1:0-10514 GCA_964431005.1 uncultured Sphaerochaeta sp.
AAGTACCGATTAAAGTAGCATGTTCAAGCTATGGTAGTCAAGTTTTACCATTCGAACAAAAAAGCATGCGACAAACACGAAGAAGGCCGCAAAGAATTAATTCCTTGCGGCCTTCCTTTCAAATCAACCTTACATCATTCCGCCCATTCCGTCTGCTCCTGAGGGCATTGGGGCTGCCGGTTCAGGAATATCGGTGATAGCGCACTCGGTGGTAAGGATCAGAGCTGCGATGGATGCAGCATTCTGCAGCGCACTGCGGGTGACCTTTACCGGGTCGATAATACCACTCTCAAACATATTCACCCATTTGAGAATTTCAGCATCGAATCCCCTGCCGACACTTTCGTGCTTGCACTTGTCTGCGATGAGCGAGCCGTCAAGGCCTGCATTCTCTGCAATTTGGCGGATAGGCTCCTCAAGGGCGCGGCGTACAATCTTGTATCCGACCTGCTCCTCGTCAGTAAGCTTGGAAAGGTCATACTCACCAAGGGCCTTCGCAGCCTGCACAAGGGCAACACCACCTCCGGGGATCACTCCCTCCTCGATAGCTGCACGTGTGGCGCTGAGAGCGTCCTCAACTCTGTGTTTCTTTTCCTTAAGTTCAACTTCGGTAGCGGCTCCGACATTCAGTACAGCAACCCCACCTGCAAGCTTTGCAAGTCTTTCCTGCAATTTCTCACGGTCGTAGTCACTGGTTGTATCGGCGATCTGTACCTTGATCTGTGCAATGCGGTCCTTAATGTCAGAAGCCTTGCCATTGCCGTTGATAATGGTTGTGTTTTCTTTCTCAACCTTGATGCTCTTTGCCCTACCGAGCTGGGCAAGGTCTGCATTCTCGAGCTTCAGGCCGAGTTCTTCGCTGATGACCTCACCACCGGTGAGCACTGCGATATCCTCAAGCATGGCCTTTCTGCGGTCACCAAAGCCAGGAGCCTTAACTGCAACAACATTGAGAATCCCACGCACACTGTTTACAACCAGAGTGGCAAGAGCCTCGCCGTCGACATCCTCTGCAATGATAAGCAGGGGCTTGTTGGTCTGTGCAACCTTCTCTAGAATAGGAAGCAGCTCCTTCATATTGGAGATCTTCTTGTCGTAGATAAGAATGAAAGGATCATCCATGACGGTGGTCATGGTGTCACGATTGTTACAGAAGTAGGCGGAGAGATATCCGCGGTCAAACTGCATACCTTCCACGAAATCCGTGGTGGTCTCGATGGTCTTGGACTCTTCTACGGTGATGACACCGTCAAGGCCGACCTTCTCCATTGCATTGGCGATCTCGTCGCCGATGGTCCGGTCATTGTTGGCACTAATGGAGGCGACCTGTGCGATCTCTTCCTTGTCCTTGATCATCTTAGCCTGTTTCTTAATCTCGATGACAGCATCGGTGACGGCCTTGTCGATACCACGGCGGATACCCATTGGGTTAACTCCAGCGGCGACACTCTTCATACCTTCCTTGATAATGGACCAAGCGAGAACAGTAGCGGTGGTGGTACCATCGCCTGCGACATCGTTTGTCTTGGTTGCAACTTCCTTGAGAAGCTGGGCACCCATGTTTTCAAACGGGTCCTCTAGCTCGATTTCACGTGCTACAGAGACGCCATCCTTGGTTACGTTAGGAGCGCCGAACTTCTTGTCTATCACAACCAAGCGTCCTTTGGGACCAAGGGTTGCCATCACTGCACGGGACATCTTCTCGACACCTGCGACTAAAGATTTACGTGCCTCTTCGTTGAACTGCAATTGTTTTGCCATAATTTATATCCTCACTTAAGAATATGTGGTCTTAAAATATACAGGAGGGCCATATTCAATCCCACCGTAAAATAACATACAAATAAAAATGGAGAGAAGCAAGTGGATATGAACATTTTATCCCACAACAAGAACAAGGGAGGCTCCGAGCATAGTTGCTATCACGTTACTCATCAAGTTGACTACATCGTTATTAATCCACCGGACCCCACGTTCCAAAGGTAATTTCTTCCCTCCGGCAGTAGGGTGCTCAGTCAGGCGGTCCCGCTTAGCATCATAATAGTGCGCTTGGACGGTAGCACCCAGCACGCTATCCATAAGACAGCCAAAAAATCCACTGGCTGCAACTATTGATGCGTAGGCAAAACTCTTACCAGTTAAGGGCAGGAAGTTACTCATCCAACAGAGGGCTATGAACAATGCCCCCAACAGACCGGCAATGTTACCAAGAGCACTGACTGCTCCAGAGAGGCCTCTCTTCATCTTCCTCCCATTAATGATAGAGATGGGGTTTGCCTTAGACAGGACGCCTATATCACCGGCGAAGGTATCGCTAGCTGCTTCAGCCACACTCGAACCGAACATCACCAAGGTTACTATGGAAGGGGATAAGGCGTACAACACGGCAGAGACAAGCGCCATGCCTCCATTTGCAAAAACCTGCATCCCATCGCGCCGACTGCCTTTTGCCTGAATATCTTCAATATGGTGTTTGGAGCGCATCTTGGAGAACTTGCTCAAGACTCCTGCAAACAGGAAGAACAGCAACAAGGTGGCAAAAGCTCCGAAGCCCAGCACATAGGTAGGAACCATCCCAACAAAAAAAGCGACTAGCGCACCACTTGCGGTGAGTTGTCTAATCTTATAGGAGACCAGGGAAAAGATAAGCATGATAAGGGCCAGATACCAAAACGAGTGAGGCAAGGAGAAGAACAAGAGGTCAAGCATATTGGAAAGGGAACCTGAAGGAGGAACAATGTTCATACGAAAGCTCCTACTAAAAATGCTACAAGCAGTGGGACTGTAAGGTTATCCAACCCCAGAGGGGTTATCGCTTCGACACAGGCAGAGACCGCCGCCACAAGCAAGGAGACTCCGAAAAGTGTTCCAAGGGGAAGGGTCGTTGTCAAAAGGCCTACAAAGGCGACAAGAAAACTCACCAGAAACATGACTATAGTCCCAAGCCAGGTTTTCCCTCCACTAGGTATATTCAGCTTGCGCTTGCCCCATTTGCGCCCTATAAGGGCAGCAAATCCATCACCATAGCCCATCACCAGCACTCCGATGGTGCACGCGATGGCCGGTAGGTACCCCTGATACTGGAATATCACCAACAACAACAGGGTCACTGGGAAATAGATGAGACCGTAGTTACGTTTCCTATCGTCCATGCCAATGAACTTACCCCAATCGAGGAAGGTAAAAAGGCTGTTAGATATGATAAAAAATATAGGGCCGACCAGAGCATATGAAAGCTTGGTAAACAGTGATATTTCAATGAACCACCAGTTTGAAACACCTATATGGATTATCTTACGCATAGTTTCACTGCTTATGGTTGTCTTTTTACCCAAAACAAAGGCAAAAACGATAACCAGACCAAGGAAGCCAAAAGAAGCTATTAATCCGACAATATTACTATTCATGTCAAGTATCATGATGATATGAAGGAAGAAATACAAGGGGCGAATGTGCTGAGAATAGCAAAAATCAGTATAGTCGATAATTGACAGCGGCTCATGCCCATGATACGGTTTATTTGCTTTAGTTTTTGTGTTGCAGCTGGTCCGTTATCTATACTCTACGTGTGCGTTACTGAATCGCTCCCACAGACAGGTAAAAGTACAAGACTGCGCCAAATAAAGCAATTTTTGTAGTGGACAGGCAAAGCCTGTGAAGGACGCTTTAATGGCAAAGAAAATCTATGTTGGTAACATGAGTTACAACACCTCCGAAGAAGATCTTCGGGACCTGTTTGCACAGTACGGAACAGTACTTAGTGCTAATATCATCATTGACCGCGAGACCCGCCGCCCTAAGGGGTTTGCTTTCGTAGAGATGGAAGAGGATTCAGCTGCAGATGCAGCCATCTCCCAGCTTGATGGGACTGACTTAGGTGGACGCAATCTTCGTGTGAATGAGGCGATTGCAAAACCTCGTCCGGAACGCAACAACTACCGCAACTAGATTGGGGCAGTTTCGCTAGATAATGATTCAGTAATGGGAACGGAGCCGAATGGCTCCGTTTTACTTTCTGAAATATCTGCCCTGGGTTCCCTACCCCTTCTCCAAGGGAGAGAACCTTTTGACAGGCAAACCTTCCTTTACCACAAAAGAGACAAACATCTCATACGGGCGAACCCATAGGTCGGATGAGTCCTCAGGGCGGTAGAGCACCATTGTCTCGAGCGTCTCGCTGTTGATGACCGTATCGATTACCTCATACAAATCTCCCTTGAAATGTCTGTACCACCCTTTCGCAAGATATTTCCTTTCGACCTTGGCCTTTACCATGCGCCCCCTCCTCCGCCTCCGAAGCCACCACCACTGAAGCCGCCGCCGCCAAAGGAGGAGCGAACCCCACCGGAGGAGCCGCCCTTAGCCTGGGAGTAGATGGCACTATCCATAACGTTGGAGTGAATCCTGTGCGACAGCGAACTGTAGTACAGTGCATTGAATGCAAGACTCTGCCCATAATACCAAGAGGGAGGATCTAAGGCGATGGTAGAGAACTTTTTAGCCCACTTATCCTCAAGGCCCAGCACGATGGCGTACCCAAGCACATGATAGAAAAGTTCAGGATCGTCATCAATCATCACCTTGAGCTTATCCACCTCAACTTTGCTGATGAAGTCACGGTAGCCTATGGTCTGTTCCAACATCATATGGGCATAGGCACTTCGTTTGGCGGTGACAACACCCAGGAAAGCAAGATATGCAGGAAAGAATACTACAGCAATACCCATAAGCAAGGAGAAAACTTCTCCGTTATCCAGCACCCCGTACAGGATGATGATAGCGGCCACATAGCTAAACAGACAGAGCAGCACAAGAGCTGCCATCTTAATGAACTTTGAAAACTTCCCACGCATCTCCCAGTCGGAAGTGAGCCTAAAGGCAAGGATGCCGCTCATCGAGGCACAGAAAATTCCCAAGACCAAAAGGGCAACGGTACCTCCGGCAAGATAGCTGATACTGCAGGCCAACGCGTTGGCAACCACAACAAAAGCGGCCATTAGGAAGATGATGATCCTCTTGCGTTCAGCTACAGGGTCATTGAGCCTTCTCTCCTTTTTGAAATACGCTATGGTCTCAGCCCTAGCTTTCTCCATCGCCTGGCCAAACTTCCCTTTTTCCAAATCCTTAAGGGTGACACTCTCCCCATCCCCTGCAGCAAAAAAAGCATTGAAAAGATTGCGCTCATGCATCTTCTCGGTCGAAAGGCCCTTCAGACGTTTGAAGGTTATCTCCTTCTTGCTCTCCTCCTCAATTGCGAGACAGCCTAGGTCAGCCCAGTAGAAGATTAGGGAGGTCAAGTCCTTGTTGTCCACTTTGCCGTCTGCAATGAAGCCGACTTCCAAAGGGGAAAAACCCTCAGGAGGGGCAAACCGAACTACAGGGACAAACAGATCTTCGCGCCCATACCTTCTGAAAAGCATGGTTGCAAAGATGCTTGCTGCGATGCCAAGCAACAGAGCCAAGAGAGATGCAGGTATGGTGTAGTCCCGATAGACCGTGGCACCTATGAAGTACCCCTCATCCATCTGGACCCTGATGGTGAGGCCTTCACCTGGGCTAAGGTTCTCGGCCCTCCCGGTCAAGGTTTTCCCATCTGAGGAGAGGTTGAAGACTCCCCTCTCTTCGGTCGATCCATACACCCCTCCTGTAAGCCAGATCATGGAGGGGTCTATCGGCTTGGGAAAGGTGATGGTGAAGGTAAATTCCTCTATGGTGCTCTGCCAACCTGGACCTACCAGGTTGAAGTACAGCTCGTCATAGTCGTCATACTCATCAGAGCCTATATCATAGGAGTATCTGATGAGGTATCTCTTTTTTCCCAGCACTGTAGTATCGGCAGATCCGAGACGGAAGGTGATGAAGTCACTGGAGACTGAGTCCTCGATAATGGGGTCGCTGCTCTCCAGATTCTCCAGTTTGATGCGTTTCTTCCCAAACCTCACAGGGATCTCTCGAAAGATACCGTGTCGGGGAACTGAGAAATTGGCAACAATATCCTCCTCGATGGAATAGACGTTGCTCACCGAGACATCCAGATCCATATGATAGGACTCAAAGATATAGTCAGCGGCAAACAGGGAGAGGGACGTTACAAAAAGCAATAGAAGGATCAGAACCCTTTTTCTTTTCATTTAGAATGCAACCTTAACGTTGGAACGCGCCTCATCTTCAATGGTAAGGTAAGGCTTCTTTGTAAAGTGAGCCATGGAAGCAACCAAGGAAGAAGGAAATACCTCTGTGGTCGTATTGAACTGCTTGATGATGGCGTTGTAGTACTTGCGGGCGGAGAGCAGGTGCTCCTCAATCTTCTGCAACTGCTTCTGCAGATCAAGGAAACCTTGGTTGGCCTTCAGGTCTGGATAGGCTTCGCTCAGGGCAAACAGGGACTTCAGAGTGGAGGAGAAACCCTTGTTAGCTTCATCTTTCTCTACTGTTCCTGAAGCACTCATCGCCTTGTTTCTTGCCTCAATGACCGCCGTGAGGGTCTCGCTTTCATGCTTTGCATACCCTTTGACTGTCTCGACAAGGTTGGGAACAAGGTCATAGCGCTGTTTCAGGTGGGCATCGATGGCTGACTCGGCCTCTTCCCCCTGGTTTCTCAATCTGACCAAACGGTTGTATACACTCACAAAATAGAGAGCCAACACCACTATAATACCAATAATAACAAGAGAAATTACCATATGTCACTCCTTTTTACTATGCATAGAATGCTACACTCCTACCGTACGGTCAAGCGTTGTATCAAAAAAAGAACGCTGTTCAATCTTGCATTGCTTGCCATAGTACTGTATCTTTATTCGTATATATCGCATAAATATCCAATTTTATACGAAAGACAGGAGAAGCCATACAATGAGGCAACGACACAACCGTCTTACTGTTGTCAAGGAACTGATAAAAAGCAACAGAATTGACAACCAAGATACCCTACTTGAGATGCTTAGGACCGAAGGGTACAGCGTAACCCAGGCCACCCTTTCCAGAGACTTAAAGATGCTGAAAGTCGGTAAGATTTCCGATGGATGGTCAGGCTACTACTATGCCCTACCCGATAATGATCTTATCAGCGAATCAGAGAAGAGCTACATCCAAGATGTGAGAAGGGGCATCCTCTCCATCGAGTTCTCAGGCAACTTTGGTGTCATAAAAACCCGCCCGGGGCATGCAAACAGCGTGGGTATCGCCCTTGATGTCCTTGCCCTTCCCGAAATATTGGGAACCCTTGCAGGGGACGACACCATCTTTGTAATTCTGCGCGAAGGGATGAACAAAGAAGACCTGCAGGACAGTTTCAAAACCCGTATTCCAGAAATCGAAGAGTAAGACAACCTTGCATGACCATGCCCCTCCCACTACAATGGAGGGGTGTTTTTACTTAAGGAGCCAACCTATGAAATTCAAGAATCTTGACCGGACAGAAGCGTATACCCACCTGATGACCCTCCAGCCGAAGGACCTTGCCAAGGTGTTGGATACAGAGCGCATCAAAGCATACCAGATCAAAGCAGCAGGAGGCCTCTCCTACAACTATGCTTCCATGCCAGTTGACAAGCAGAGCCTCGCAGTTCTGCAGGATCTCGCTGATGAGCAGCAGCTTATCGCAAAATATCGAGCAGTCCTACAGGGAAAAATGATGAATACAGGGGAAAAAAGATTGGTATTGCACCACCTTACCCGAGGCCAAGTGCTCGACTCTGTTGTTGCCGATGAAGAGGACAAAGGCGCCTTCTACACCGGGGAGCTAGAGAGGATCGAAACATTTTCCAAAAAGGTACGATCGGCTCAGATCGTAGGTTCGACAGGCAAACCCTTCAAGACAGTGGTACAGATTGGAATAGGGGGAAGTGACTTAGGGCCTAGGGCCCTCTACCTGGCCCTCAAGGGGTGGTGTACGGCAGAAAAGATCTCCCAGCTTGATGCTCGCTTTATCAGTAACGTGGACCCTGACGATGCGGCCGAAGTGCTCAAGGACCTGGATTTTGAGACTTCGCTGTTCATCCTAGTCTCAAAAAGTGGCACCACACTGGAGACCCTTACCAACAGGGATTTGGTACTCAAGGCCATCACCGAAAGCGGTATCAAGGGTATCAATGCTGAAAAACATATGGTAGCCGTCACCAGCAAGACCAGTCCGCTTGCCGCTTCCTCCTCATTGATGGATGCCTTCTACATCGATGATTTTGTAGGAGGAAGGTACAGCTCCACCAGTGCCGTAGGGGCAGTGGTTCTCTCCCTTGCCTTTGGATACCCAGTCTTCGCCCAACTGCTAAAGGGAGCCCATGAGGCGGACATCCTAGCCTTAGAGCCGGACATTACCCAAAATGCAGCCCTCGCTGATGCCCTCATAGGTATCTATCTGAGAAACGCCTTAGATCTTCCCACCACTGCAATCCTACCCTATGCACAAGCTCTGACACGCTTTCCCGCCCACTTACAGCAGCTGGATATGGAGAGCAACGGCAAGCATGTGAATAGGGACGGAGAAAAGGTTTCGTACAGCACCGGTCCCATCATATTCGGGGAGCCTGGGACCAACGGCCAGCACTCCTTCTACCAGTTGCTGCATCAGGGCACCGATACCACTCCTTTGCAGTTCATCGGTTTTACCTCTTCCCAGTATGGGGAGGACATTGTGGTGGAGGGCTCTACAAGCCAGAGCAAGCTCAATGCAAACCTCGTTGCCCAGATAGTGGCATTTGCCATGGGTAAAGATGATGAGGATCCCAACAAACAGTTCGAGGGCAACCGCTACTCCTCACTGTTGTTTGCAGAAAAACTTGAGCCAAAGACCCTTGGGGCCCTGCTTGCCCACTTTGAGAACAAGGTGATGTTCCAAGGCTTTGCCTGGAATCTCAACAGCTTCGACCAGGAGGGTGTGCAGCTCGGTAAGGTGCTTGCAACCAAGGTGCTCAATGGTTGTGAGGGGGATGAAGTTCTCAAGGCATATGCCACCCTGTTCTAGAGCATACCATCTGCATGAACTGCAGCAAGGCATTTAGTGCAAGCTGGGCTTCCTTAGCATATAAGGACGTCCAGCTTGTTTTAATCCAGTCAGGGATGGCCAAGGGATATGACATATTCAAACCTTTTTCCCTTAGCCCTAGCCGAACGGCCTTTTATTTACTAATATCGTTAGCAAGCTAACAATAGATAGAAAGGAGCATCTGTGCCTCACCATACCCAGCATATTGTCTTAAACCTCAAGATTCTCACCAACCTTTTTTCCCGCAAACTTGAAGAGGGTATGCGCAGGGATTTGAATAATCCCATCACGGCTGTACAGGCCCAAATTCTCGGTTTCTTTGGAAGGACCAGAAGAAAATCCATACCCCAGAGGGAGATTCAAAAGGCATTTGGGATACGGGGATCCACTGCAGCTAACATCCTTCGTCTGATGGAACAAAACGATCTCATAGAGCGATCACCCTGCCCTACTGATGCAAGGCAGAATAGGGTAACATTGACAGAGAAAGCAGAACAGTTGAACAAGCGGAACCTGGCATTTTTCCAGGAGTTCGAACAGACCCTTACAAGCGGCTTATCAGAAGAGGAGCTCATACAGTTCTTCGCTATAACCGAGAAACTCAAGAAGAATTTGGAGTAAAGAAAACTAATTATGTTACAGAATCTTAGAAGACAGACAAAAGGCTATAGGGTCCCAGGATTTCTGACCTCACTATTTGTGGTCCTGGAAGTGGTCATGGATGTATTTATCCCCTATCTTATGGCAAACCTCATTGACCAGGGCATTGATGGCGGCAATATGGACCGTATCTGGTACTGGGGGATAATTCTCCTTGGATGTGCCCTTGTGGCGCTCATCTTTGGAGTGCTTTCCGGATTTTTTGCGGCGATAGCCTCAACAGGTTTTGCCAAGAATCTCAGACAGCAGATGTACTACTCCATCCAGGACTTCTCCTTTTCAAATATCGACAAGTTCTCCTCCTCGAGTCTCATCACCCGCTTGACCACAGACGTTACCAACGTGCAAAGGGCCTACCAGATGATGATTCGAATAGCAGTACGTAGTCCCTTCATGTTAGTTTTCAGCTTTTTCATGGCAACCAGGCTCAACGCAAAACTCTCCTTGGTCTATCTGGGGGCCCTCCCCCTGTTGGCCTTAGGTATGACCATCATCATCAAAAATGCCTACCCCATATTTGTCAGGGTCTTCAAGACGTATGACAAGCTCAACGCTGTGGTGCAGGAAAATGTCAGAGGGGTGCGGGTAGTAAAATCCTTTGTACGAGAGGATCATGAGACAGAGAAGTTCAAGAAGGTATCCTCCTCAATCTATGAAGACAATAGCAAGGCTGAGAAGATCGTAGCCTTCAACAGCCCCTTGATGCAGGGCCTCATGTATGTCAGCCTGCTCACCATATCCTACTTTGGAGCCAAGCTCATTGTCAGTGAAAGCATGACTACAGGACAACTGATGAGCTTCATCACCTACACTTCCCAGATTCTCATGAGCCTGATGATGCTATCCATGGTCTTTGTCATGATCACCA
>CAYSIH010000050.1:0-10368 GCA_964431005.1 uncultured Sphaerochaeta sp.
ATGCTCAACACCTGGCAGTATGCAGGGTACATGATGATCATCTACGTAGCAGGGTTGAATACCATCAGCGCAGACTACTATGAAGCTGCTAGCATCGATGGGGCTACCTACTGGTACTCTTTCAGAAAAATCACCATCCCTATGCTGATGCCCTCCTTTACCATTGTATTCTTTATGACCCTCGCTAACAGCTTCAAGCTACTGGACCAGAACGTAGCCCTCACCGACGGTGAGTTCGGTACCCGCCTCCTTGCCATGCAGATCCTCAGGACTGTCAAGGATACCTCACCGCCGAACTACGGAAAAGCTCAGGCACAGGCTGTGATATTCTTCATCCTTGTGGCTGTAATAACTCTGACTCAGGTAGCAATTACCAAGAAAAAAGAACTGGAGATGTAACATGAAAGAGTTAAACGTCGTCACCTCCAAATCAATGAACCAACACTATTTTCTCAAGAAGAGAATCAAGATGATAGTGCTGTATGTGGCTCTTACCCTCATCGCCATCTATACGTTGGCCCCCTTATGGTTGTTGTTGGTCAACTCCTTTAAGAGCCAAAGTGAAATCATCAGCTCCCCCTTGGGATTTCCTACGAACTTTACGTTCTCCTACTTGACCAATGCGGCCAAGGAGATCCATTTCTTCAAGGCCCTTACTGTTACAGCTTCCATAACCGCTGCCTCTGTCTTGCTGATAGTGATAGTCAGCAGCATGGCCGCCTGGATTATGGTACGTAACAAAAGCCGTGCCAGTACCATCGTATTCATGTGTTTTGTTGCAGCTATGCTCATTCCTTTCCAAGCTGTCATGTACCCGCTGATACAGTTTTTTGATGATATCAGGCTAAAAAGTGCAACCGGCCTCATCCTTATGTATGGGGGTTTCGGACTATCAATGTCAGTATTCCTCTACCATGGATTTGTGAAGAGCGTTCCCCTTGGAGTCGAGGAGGCGGCCACTATTGACGGTTGTAATATTTTCCAGATGTACATCCACGTGGTCATGCCCCTGCTCAAGTCCATTACCGTTACCGTAATTGTACTCAACTCCATGTGGATATGGAATGACTACCTCTTGCCCTTCCTTGTAATAGGGAACAGCCCTACTAAGACTCTGGTACTGGAGCTCTACTTTGCACGGATAACTGCAGGACAGTTCGGCAACCCATGGCAGCTGATATTCCCTTCAGTGCTTATCTCCATCATCCCAATCGTCATCGTCTATCTCTTCTTGCAAAAGCATATCGTCAAGGGGATCAGTGATGGGGCTATTAAGAGTTAAGCGATGAAGAACTTCAAAACCAGATGGTCAGAACGGGAAGGAGAACTCTTATCCCTCTGGTCTTCACTCTATACAAACAAGGATATGGGGGGACTGTTTTCCCTGTTGCAAGAGAAGGCACAGGGTAGAAAGGCCTCCCTTAAGACCCTTGATGCCGAAAGGATTGAAAACCCCCTCTGGTACTTTGGATCGGAGATGAGTGGGCAGATGCTCTATGTGGACAAGTTCAACAAGACCTTTGAAGGTCTTGAGCAGAAGTTGCCCTATCTTGATTCCTTGGGTGTCCGCTACCTGCATTTGATGCCCTGCATGAAAATGCCCCCTACCAATAATGATGGGGGGTATGCCGTGGAAGATTTCACCTCTTTTGACCCACGCTTTGGCGATACCGCCTCGTTTGTCCTCCTTGCCGATGCGTGTAGAAAGGCAAATATCAGCCTCTGTCTTGACTTTGTGCTTAACCACTGTGCAGACACCCATCCCTGGGCCCTTAAGGCCAGACAAGGGGAGCAGACGTATAAGGATAGGTTTTTCTTCACCCAGGACAAAACTGTTGTCGATGCCTATGAGGCAACAACAGGCGAGGTGTTTCCCCAGCAGGCACCAGGTAACTTTACCTTCCTAGAAGAGTCCCAAGAGTATGTGATGACCACCTTCAACCATTTCCAGTGGGACCTCAACTATGCCAACAGTGAGGTGCTGCTCTCCATGCTGGATGCACTGCTTACCTTGGCAAACTATGGGGTGGAGGTGTTCCGTCTCGATGCCATACCCTATATCTGGAAACGGTGGGGCACCAGCAACCGCAATCTTCCAGAGGTCCATGCGCTGCTTAGGATCTTCCGCCTCGCTTTGGAGATAGTCGCACCGCTTTGTATCATTAAGGGGGAAGTGGTCATGGCCCCTAGGGAGGTTGCCCCTTACTTCGGTACGGAGAAGGCACCAGAGTGTCATCTTTTGTACAATGTCTCCCTCATGGTACAGATGTGGAACTCACTTGCCACCCGGGACACCCGTTTGCTCCAGAAAAGCCTTGTCGAGCTTCCTACCGACATACCCTCCTCAGCGTGTTGGGTCAACTACTTGCGTTGCCATGACGACATAGGGTGGGGCATAGAGGATTCCCACCTTTATGAGCTTGGATTCTCCCCCTTTGAACATAAGCAGTTTCTCATCTCTTTCTACTTAGGGACCTTTCCCGGTTCTTTTTCCAAAGGTGAGTTATACGAGTTCAATGAGAAAAACAGGGATGCCCGAAACTGTGGCACCTCCGCCTCCCTTTGTGGCCTTGAAAAGGCATTGGAGGAGAAGGATACCTACCAGGAAGAGCTTGCTCTCAAGAGACTCTCCCTAGCCCATGTATTCATCTACCTCACTCGTGGGATTAGCATCCTCTATAGCGGCGATGAGGTTGCGACCCTCAATGACTACAGCTACCACGATGACCCCATCTTGGCAAAAGACAGCAGAAATCTGCATAGATCGTCCTTTGACTGGGAAAAGGACGATTACGCCAGCAATTACTTGTTTACTAAACTCCAAAACATGATAAGATATCGGGCACAAGAATCTGATTTCAGATGTGATGCCCTAGAACAAGTTATCCCTTCTGACGATGTTTCTGTCTTTGCACTCAAACGAGGTAAAGGACATCTCCTTTTGTGCAACTTCAGCGAATACCAGAAATCAGTGCAATTTGGGCCTTTGGCCTTCGGTTCCTATCGTGAGGTCTTTTCAGACAGACACCTCGTTCTTGGAAATGACCTGTTCATTCTAGGCCCCTACCAATACCTCTTGCTCAAAAGGATGTAAGCATGGATCTAATCCAGAAACGACCGACCATAAAGGATATAGCACGCGAAAGCGGATACTCCAAGACGGCTGTATCCTTTGCCTTCAACGAACCGTCCAGGATCAGTGTGAAGGCAAGGGACATCATACTTGAGACGGCCAAAAGACTTGGCTACATCCCTGACCCTATGGCTAGAAACTTCTCCTTAAGAAGACACCTCAGCATTGGCTTTCTCCTGCCTCAGATCATTCACTACTCTATGAGAAACCCCTATACCCTACAGGTTATTCAGGGCATTGGCAGTGTCTGTCAAAAATATGGATACACCCTCACCCTCATCCCCCCTTTGAATGAATCGATAACCGACGCAGTACGCAGTGCTGCAGTTGACGGGCTCATCACCATGGGTATGCAAGTAGGCATGGATATTGTCGATATCATGAAGATTCGCAAACTACCCTTTGTAACCATCGACGGCACCCCTTCTAAGGATATGCCCTCTGTTAATATTGCTGATGAAATGGCCGCCTACCAGATAATGCGTCTGGTCCTGGAAAAAGGGCATCGGTGCATTACTATCGTCAGCTTAAGTGAGGATGCCTTTGATTCGGATGAAATTGAGGCAAGTGTGCCCAAGCAAAGGAAACGTGGCTATGAAAGGGCTCTCAAGGAGTTCGGTCTGAGTTTGTATGACCTTGAAGGGTGTGTGACGCAGATGATCAGTGAATGTACCCTTGAAGATGGCAAGCATACCGGTCATCTCATCTCAAAACTGAAACATAGGCCGACATGTATCCTGACTATGAGTGACATCGTTGCTATCGGGGCCATCCTCTACTTCAATGAACATGGGATCAAAGTTCCCGATGACATCTCTGTAGTTGGTTTTGACAACATCATTGAAAGTCAGCTGATAACCCCAGCGCTGACCACCGTTGACCAACCTGCACAGGAGAAGGGGTATCTCGCTTCAGAAGCACTCTTTCGCATGATCAACGGAGAGGCTTTGGGATCGACACACATGGAGATACCATTCTCCATCATTGAGCGCCAATCCCTCAAAGAGGTAACCATCAAAGATGAACACTGAACAGAGAAGATATTGCGGGGTGCTTCTGCATCCAACCAGCTTGGGAGGACCTCATGGCATCGGGGACCTCGGGCCTAAGGCGTATGAGTTCGTAGACTCCCTAAAGATGGCGAATGTGCGTCTCTGGCAAATCCTCCCCCTTGGGCCTACAGGATATGGCAACTCACCCTACGCAGCACGATCGACGTTTGCCGGCAACGAGCTGCTGCTCTCGCTCTCGTTCCTTGCAAAGGAGGGCTACCTCTCCAAAAAAGAGATAGCCTCCCCTCCTCCCTTTCCCACCGACCTGGTCGACCACTCTATGGTCGAAGCTTGGAAGATGCCTCTGCTCAAGAAGGCTGCAGCAAATTTTATTGATAACGAAACAGACAAGGTCGCTTTTGATCATTTCTGTAAGGCCAACCAGTTCTGGCTTGAAGACTATGCCCTTTTTATGATCCTTTATGAGCAGTACAAGGATGCCCGATGGTTTAGCGTCTGGAAGAAAAATGATGGCACCTACTCCAAGGAGACCGTTGCCCGCCTAAAGAAGCAACATCCAAGGAAAATAGTCATATGGAAGGCCTTGCAGTTTTTCTTTGAGACCCAGTGGCAAAACCTTAAGAAGTATGCCAACGACAATGATGTCTCCATCGTTGGTGACATCCCTATTTTTGTTGCGGCCGACTCGGTGGATACCTGGAGTAACATCGACCTGTTCAAGACCGACGAAAGTGGTCACTACACCGCAGTAAGTGGTGTCCCACCAGACTTTTTCTGTGCTACAGGGCAACTGTGGGGTAACCCGGTCTATGACTGGACTGAGATGAAAAAAGATAACTACAGGTGGTGGATGCAACGCATCAAGGCACTTTTCCATCAGAGTGACATCCTACGCATCGACCACTTCAGGGGATTCGAATCCTACTGGGAGGTTCCCTACGGCCACAAGACTGCAGAACTTGGAGTTTGGGTCAAGGCTCCTGGATCTGATTTCTTTAAGGAAATGAGGGCCCAGTTGGGAGAGTTGCCCATCTTTGCAGAGGATTTGGGCTTTGTAACCCCAGAGGTAGAGCAATTGCGTGATGAAAACAACTTCCCCGGCATGCGCATCTGTCAGTTTGGCTTTACGCGCAACGTTGCTGACTGGCCCAACCCCTTTGATCTGTTTCTTCCCCACAACTATCCGGACAACTGTGTCGCCTATACTGGGACACACGACAACAATACTGTTCGGGGCTGGTATGAAGAGCTTGAGGAAAAGGACAAGAAGATGGTGTTGGCCTATCTCGGATGCAACCAGAAGGAAGTGGTTTGGGCTATGGTTCGCGCTGTCATGGCAAGCCATGCCCAGCATGTCATTTTCCCCATGCAGGACCTGTTGGACCTGAATGCAAAGGCAAGGATGAATATCCCTTCAACCTGTGGCTCACACAATTGGGCTTGGAGAATGGAGGAGAGGCATCACCCTGATCAAAAACTCGCCAAGCTGTCCAAGCTTATAGCCCTCTATGGACGGAGCGGCAAGACGGCTTCCGAAGAGGAACTGGAGCATCTTATGGCACAGACAGAAGAACAAATACCTACATAGCAGGAGTATATTTGTACCAGATATACGAACTAAAGACAAAAAGATAGGTACACCGAAGTCAAGCAAGAGACCACCCCATTCACCGGTGAGGTGGTCTCTTGCTTGTCCAATCCCTAGCCTAGATCTAGGAGCACATGAATAAGGAAGATATAGCAGGTTCAAAAAAGAACCTGCTCAAGACTTTATTTCTTCAGGACACTGACCATCTGTGCCATAACGGCATTAGGAGAGGGAGAAGCATCTATATCTACCAACAAGCCTGCATTTTTATAATATGCAATGAGCGGCTCGGTCTGGGCCAGATAGACATCAAGACGATGGGCGATAGCCTCGGGCTTGTCATCATCGCGCTGGATCAAAGACTCCCCTGTCTCATCATCAACTCCCTCTTTTTTGGGAGGATCATAAATGAGGTGATAAATCTTTCCAGTGGATTTACACATCCTTCTTCCGGATAGTCTCTTGATGACCTCTTCCCTGCCAAGTTCGAAGTTGACAACAGCATCCAGTACCGTCATCTCTTTCAAAGCCTCTGCCTGGGCGATGGTTCTGGGAAATCCGTCGAGAATGAAGCCTTTCTTGGCATCATCTTCTGCAAGACGCTCCTTGACCATGGCAATGGTAATGCTGTCTGGGACAAGGTCCCCACCAGAAAGAATTGCCTTAACTTGTTTGCCCAGTTCTGTTTCATTTTTGATATGATTGCGGAACAGGTCCCCCGTTGATATGTGCGGGATGTCATAATGTTTTTTCGCCTGGGACGCAATAGTCCCTTTTCCGGCTCCAGGAGGGCCGAGAAACACTAGATTCATAGTTCACCTCATGAGAGAAAGATAGATGAACAGTATCATAATATCTTGTATTTGTCCTCCCTTCTAGTGAAAATTGATAGCATGTTTCATTTTCAAATATATCTGAAATATAGAGAAAATATGATAAAATTACATTACATGTATCAATTTTGTTTATGTAAATCAAATGTATGGTATACTTTTAGCACAACAATTCACAAGGAGTTACTGATGAAAAAACTGTATTGTTTTATCGCTGTTGCGCTTCTGTTGTGCTTGGCTCTACCTTTGAGTAGCCAAGGAACCAAGGATATGGCAGGCGATTCTGTAATGCTTACCATGGGATCGTGGAGAACCGATGATGTCGAACAGATGAACGCTCTGCTCGCAGCATACAAAAAGGTTGCTCCGAACGTTTCTATCAAATTCCAACCTACCAACCCACCAGACTACAATGCAACGTTGCGTCTGCAATTGGACAGCAAAACCGGACCGGACCTTATGTATGCCCGTTCGTATGCTGCAGGTCAAGAACTTTTCACTTCAGGCTATTTTGCCGACTGCTCTGACATCCCTGGCTTAGAGGAAAACTTCAGCGATTCAAACCGTGCCCCTTGGCAGATGCCTGACGGCAAGCAGTTTGCAGTTCCTTTTGCTGCAGTCTCTCACGCTGTCTACTACAACAAGGACATCTTCAAGAAGGAAGGACTCACCATTCCACAAACCTGGGAAGATTTCCTCGCCCTCAATGCCAAGCTTAAGAAAGCCGGCTATACCCCCCTTGCCAACGGACTTTCTGATGAGTGGGATATCTTTGAGACATTCTTTTTAGGCTTGCTTCCCAACTATATCGGAGGAGCCCCCCAGCGTGTCAAATACGAAACCGGCGCGTTGAAGATGAATGATGCAGCCTTTATTGCTGCGTATCAGGCGATGGCCGATGTTGCAAAGTACTGTCCTTCAGGCTTTGAAGCAGTAACCTACAATGATAGCCAGATCTTGTTCAACAGCCAGAAGGCAGTCATGTTTGTCGACGGCAGCTGGACAGCAGGCGTCTATGATGACGCTACCTTCGCTTGGGGCCTCTTTGCCATCCCTGCTCCCAAGGGGAACAAGACAGCAATTTGTTTCCATCCGGATATGGCCATCACGATGAACAACGCCACAGCTCATCCTGCAGAGGCTAAGGCTTTCCTCGCATGGCTTTGCACAGAAGAGGGTGCCACCATTGCAAGTCAGAACCTTCCTAGCGGGTACTTCCCGATGATTAAGTTTCCCATCACTTTGGAAAATGTTCATGCAAATGAGTTCCTAGCGCTCAATGTAGGCAAGCAGACCGATGCTCGCTTTGTATGGCCAGCTCTGATGGACCTTTACGCACCTATGAACCAAGCGGTCATCAAGGTGATGAAGGGTGATATCACAGCAAAACAAGCTGCTGACTCGATTCAAAAACTTCGGTAAGCGTACCTCTTTATACTCTGACTAGGGTTGCCCAGGTATTGGGCAATCCTAACCCTATCTGGTGAGGAGCCCTTGATGTCTAAAAAACAACCTTCTTTGCAAAAGAACCATCAGTGGCATTGGTTCCTGTATCTGATACCTGCCCTACTCTTCTATATTGTTTTTATGGCCTATCCTATGATTGATTCCTTGAGGCTCAGCCTCTATACGGGAAACAGCCCGCAGACACGAAGTTTTGTAGGCTTAGGGAACTTCACCAAACTCTTCACTGATTCGGCTATTTCAGAGCGGTATTGGGGGGCCTTCTTCAATACTTGGTACTTTTTCTTAATCCATCTCATCTTCCAGAACCTTCTAGGTATTGTCTTTGCTGTCATTCTCACCAATGAAACCATGAAGGGCAGACAGGTCTACCAGACTATCATCTTCATCCCTACGACCTTTGCTGTCCTGGTAACAGGATACCTTTGGAAACTCATACTCAACCCTGTATGGTCCGGTGATTTTTTTGTCGCCATAGGGCTACCATTTCTCAAGCACCCTTGGCTAGGTGATACGAACACAGCCCTTACCTGTGTTTCTTTAGTTTCCTGTTGGCAATGGATGGGAATTCCAACTATGATGTTTGTCGCAGCGCTGAGAAATATCAGCGAGGATATATTGGAAGCTGCTAGGATTGAAGGTGCTGGTTTTTTTAGGACCTTCTTTTCAATAAAACTGCCACTCATTAAACCGGTAGTGGGTATCATTGCAGTGCTTACCTTTGTGAACAACTTCAATGCCTTTGACATTGTCTTTGCCATGGAAAACGTCAACGGTGCTCCGGGGTACTCAACAGATCTTATCGGTACGCTGTTCTATAGGTATGGAATAGCTGGCCAACATCCAATAGGTATACCTGATGCGGGCCTTGGGGCTGCAATTGCAACCATTACGTTCCTCATTCTACTTGCTGGTGTGATCCCCACCCTCAAGAATACTCAAGGGGGCGAATAATATGGCGGGTTCTCTAAAACGACAAAACAGACATGTTACAAGCCACGTTATCATGCTCATATGGGTAGTAATTGTTCTATTCCCCTTGTGGGTTCTGGTTATCAACTCATTCAAGACAAGACTTACCATCTATGAAAATCCTTTCTGGATACCCAGAAAGTGGAATTTCAAGAACTATGCGACTGTCCTACAGGATGGGGATTTTCTCACCTACTTCAAGAATAGTCTGGTGGTGGTGGTCCTTTCCTTGGGTATAGTCACTCTGGTAACCTCCTTGGCAGGATATGCACTGGCAAGTTGGAAAAGTCGTTTTTCCACATTCTTTTATTTCCTGTTGATCGCAGGCATGATGCTTCCCATCAAGATTGCATCCATAAGGTTGCTGGAGATAACACGAGCATTAGGCTTGTTGAACACCATCTGGTCCCTTCCCCCCATTTACGTTGCTATGGGAATACCTGTTGGGGTTTTCATACTCACCACCTTTATCCGAGAGATTCCCAAGGAACTGATGGAAGCGGCGTATATCGATGGAGCCACCTCCTTTAAAGTGTACCACATGATAATCCTTCCGCTGATCAGGCCGGCTTTGGCCACCGTTGCCATCTACAACCTTATACCGTTTTGGAATGACCTTTGGTTTCCCCTTATCTTCATCAACACAGAAAATCAAAAGACATTATTACTCGGAGTAACCCGTCTCTTTGGCCAATACCAGACCGATTGGTCAAAAGTACTCGCTGTCCTTACCCTCTCAGCCATCCCTGTCCTCGGTCTTTATCTGACGATGAGCCAACAGTTTATCAAGGGGGTTACAGCAGGTGCAGTAAAAGGATGAGTTTCCTTGTACAAATGGTTCACTTCGGATAAAATCTCCAGAAGAACAGGAGAATATACCCGATGAATAAAGTTATACTGCATGCTACAGACCTTGACGGATACCTTTTGGATAGCGACAAGGAAAAAATAGCCCATGTTAATGAGCTGTACAAGAAATCCCTTACCCATTGTGCTGTATTGGAATCCGCCAGCGACCTTATGCAGCTTGAGGCTGCAAGAAAAGGCCTGGTAGACAGCGCTTCAGAAATTGGAAAGTACCTCAAGGATGTCTTCTCTGAGGAGCCAAACATCCATGTCTACTCCTTTGAGACACCCAAGCAGCAGCATGGTCAGGCTTCGCGTCTCATTGCAAAGCTCCGAGACCCCAGTACCGATCATGAGGAGTTTCTTTACTACATACAAAGGGCATATGAGATGCTCTTCTCCCATGTATATGCTGATGCCGCTCTTCCGAGCAAGCGCAGTATCATCACCAAAACCCCAGTAATCAGCCCTGTGCGCAACTATGCAGTACACAGGATCCCTGATGTTGATTCCTTCATC
>CAYSIH010000051.1:0-10364 GCA_964431005.1 uncultured Sphaerochaeta sp.
AAACCAACCACAGATGCACTCAGCGTTGCAGGAATTAGAACCACTACTACAATAAGCAATACTAGAAATCTCTTTTTCATACTTTTACCTCTTTTTGGTTGCTAACAACCGATATATCATTCTTATATAACAAAGTTAAAACATTTTAAGTGACAACGCAAGGGAGAGAGAGCCGCTATTCAGCTGAAATAACTCCATTGGGGAGCGAGTTTTGATGAAATTCTTCAATGTGGACTCGCTTTCGAACAGGTACCGTACTCTCAACCCAACTTTTCCAATCTCAAGGCCCAGACCAAGTTGCAGGTACAATGGGCTCTCCATAAGCGCATCGGTGAAGGTGATCTCACTGGCCTTCGGCTTGTTGTCATCACCCTTCAGGATATAATACGAACCGCCGTTGTCCGTGGTTGAAGGGACGTAGGTGACACTTGGTCCCATACCCAGCTCCAAAAACACCAAAGAACCCAAAACAGGGAGGTTCAAACTCCCAAGACCAAGCAACAGAACACCCTGACCCTCGTCCGCACACTCTACAGGGAAGGCCATCGCCTGGGCCTGTATGACAGTGAAACGAACAGTGACTTCTCCTCCGAACATCCAATTCTTCGAATTTGTGATGCCTTCTGAAAAACTACTGTCACCTCGATTGGTATATGTACCGCCAAATCCAAGACTCACATCCAGCAAACTTCTAGCGCTTAGTAAAGCAGGAAGTGCAAGAATTACAAGTAGGACTACTAGAAATTTCTTTTTCATCAAAACCATGACCTCTCATCTATATAACAGCACTGAGAGGAATTGGATACAAAAAGAGAATACAATATTTTTAGTATACTAGCGTTGTTTTTAGTATTTCAGGTCAAAGGCCTTCCACTTCTTCCATCCAAAGCCGGACGGATGCATCACTGGGCATCCGCCAATCGCCTCGGGGCGAGAGGGAGACCGAGCCCACTTTAGGCCCATCAGGAAGACAGGAGCGTTTGAACTGCTGGCTGAAGAACCTCCAGTAGAAGGTCTTTAGCCACTTCTTGATGACATTCGCCTCATATTCTTGGCCAAAGGCAACCTGTGCCAGGCGAAAGACCTTGGCAGGCCCAAAGTGCAAGCGGACAACCTGATAAAGGAAGAAGTCATGCAGGGCATAGGGCCCTACAAACTCCTCGGTGACCTGGCTGATGGTTCCATCTTTCGATGCTGGCAACAGCTCCGGGCTTACCGGTGTGGCGACGACATCAAGGAGCACCTTCTTAATCGCGGGCTCTTCCTTGTTGGCAAAATGGGTTACCAAATGACGGATCAGCGTCTTGGGAACAGAGGAGTTGACCCCGTACATCGACATGTGGTCGCCATTGTAGGTAGCCCATCCCAGGGCGAGTTCAGAGAGATCTCCGGTGCCGACCACCAAGGCAGAGTGCTTGTTCGCAAGGTCCATCAGGACCTGGGTGCGTTCGCGCGCCTGGCTATTCTCGTACGTGACGTCATGGATTTCTGGATCGTGACCGATATCCTTGAAGTGCTGATTCACAGCCTTCGTAAGGGAAATGGTAAACAGCGTAACTCCAAAAGCTTTGGCAAGGGAGACAGCATTGTTTTTAGTGCGCTTGGTGGTACCAAAGCATGGCATGGTCACTGCTATGATGCCCTTGCGGTCGAGGCCGAGCATCTCAAAGGCACGAATGCAAACCAAGAAGGCCAGGGTGGAGTCCAATCCCCCTGAAAGTCCAAGCACCACACGCTCGATCTTAGTGTGCTCAAGACGCTTCTTCAGCCCAAGGGCCTGGAGGGTAAGGATCTCCTCACACCGTACAGATCTCAAAACAGGATCAGCGGGGACAAACGGTGCCTTGTCTATATGTCGGGTAAGCTTTGTCTCTTGTATTTTTTTCAAGGCGAACTCTACTGTGGCATAGCTGTGCCTGCTCTGCCCGAAGGTGTGCATACGAAGGCGCTGCCCAGCGAGACGCTGGACATCAAGTTCCGTTCGTAACAGGGTGTCCTCTTGGAGGAACTGCTCACCTAGGAGCTTTCCATTTTCGTAGATAAGGTTGTGGGCTGCAAAGACCAGATCCGTTGTGGATTCCCCCGGTCCTGCATTGCAGCAGAGATAGCCACATACCAATGAGGCACTTTGGGCAGCTATCAGGGTACGGCGATACTCCTGTTTGCCGACCAGCTCAGTGCTGGCCGAGCAGTTTGCTATGACAGTGGCACCAGCAAGGGCCATATCGACAGAAGGAGTGTCAGGAACCCAAAGGTCTTCGCAGATTTCCACCCCAAGGACAAAATCAGGGATATTGGTGCAGGAGAACAACAGCTTGGCGCCAAAGAGTGTCGTCTGCCCTGCTAGGTTCACCTGCCTGACATCCTGAGGGGGCGTATGAAACCACCGCTTCTCAGCAAACTCCTGGTAGTTGGGCAGGTGCTGCTTGGGAACAATGCCAAGGACTTGTCCGTCATGCATCACCACAGCACAGTTATAGAGATTTCCAAAAAAGATGAGGGGGGAACCTATCACCACCACCATATCGTGACCTTTGGTATAGGCTACAAGATTCTCCAGTGCAGCTTTCGCACCCTCTTGCAAGGTTCTCTGCAAGAAGAGGTCACCCGAGGTATACCCGGTGACCGCAAGTTCGGGCAGGACCAGCAAGGCGAGCTCCTCCCTTGATGCTGTATCTATGGCTTTTTTGATTGATTCTGTGTTGAAAACAGGATCCCCCACCCTGATCGTGGGAGAAATAGTGCCACAAGCTAGGAAACCGTCTTTCATAGGGTATGCTCCTCTCTATCCAGGACTGCCACCACTTCCTGATGGAAGGTCTGGGGGTAGAGGTCGAAGACCTGTACCTCCCGTACAGTGTAACCCTGCTGGGCGAACCGTTGCAAGTCTCGGCCAAGGGTGACACTGTCACACGAGACATAGATTACCCTTTTCGCACTCCAAGATGCTATAAGGGCAGGAAGTCCCTCGTCCAAGCCAGTTCGGGGAGGATCGACGACAACAGTGTCGACACTGTGCTTCTGTTTCTTTGCCCAAAGCTCCACCTTGTCGCTGTATATGACAAGACCCGGGACATTGCGCTTTGCAAGAGCAAGGCACTCTTTCTGCCTTTCCACAGCGATGAGCGTTCGTCCTTCAGATGCCAAGAAGCTGCTGAAGGTCCCTACTCCGCTGTAGAGGTCCATGACAAAATCGCCTGTGACATGCTGGGCAACATACGCAACAAGCTGTGGGAGCAAAATCTGATTGCTCTGAAAAAATACGTTAGCAGACACATAGAAGGGGTGGGAAGCGACAGTGGTCAGGACCACCTCGTCGCCGAAGGATACCTTCTTGTCCCCAGCAAAAGCATTCACCTCGATGTACCGTCCCCTCCTCTTTTGTGAGGAGAACATCTGTTTGCGAGCAGACGCGAGGATCTTATCCTTTTTTGCCAGTTCCACGTTGAGGGAGTCTACCAGAATAGGACAAGTTGCAATGGGCACTAGGGTGTTGCTTTTTTTGGCAAGGAATCCTATCTCGCGCGTATTGATATCAACATGGAAACGAACACGGCTACGGTATGCCCAGCTCTTGGAAAAGGCTGGCTCTCCCAGGACAAACGAATCTGAGGCGATGCCCCCTATACGCTCGAGGTTCTCCAACACCATCTTCTGTTTGGCTTCGGGCTGCTTTGACGAGAAGAGATGCTGCAGATCACACCCACCACACACACCCCAGTAAGGGCAAGGGGGTTCTGTGCGGTCAGCAGAAGGCTGCAGGATGGTCTTCACTCGAGCCTTAGCATACCCCTTCTTCTCCTCGTCAATGATGACCTCAACAACTTCACCGGGGAGGGCGCCTTCGACAAAGATGCTTTTGTTAGAGTCCAAGCGGGCAAAGCCACTGCCCCCTTGGACCAATTTCTCAATGGTTACTTGCATTGGCAAACTCTTGGGCATAGGAGGCGATGATATCCATCCCCTCTTGCCAGAACTTCTCGCTTGTAAGGTCACAGCCAAGCACTTGAGCCACTTCCTGGGCAGAGGAACTTCCGGTCTTTTCCAATAGGGAGCGATATTTGGTGGCAAAGCCTGATCTGTCCTTCTCCTTTTGAGCATACAGGCCAAGGGCAAAAAGCTGTCCGAAGGCATACGGGTAGTTATAGAAGGAGAGGTCGCTACTATAGTAGTGCCCCTTCACAGCCCACATGTACGGGTGGTAGACAGAGAGGGCATCACCGTAGCTGCGCTTCTGGGCATCCACCATAAGAGAGCAGAGTTCATCAGCGACAAGCTCCCCTTCCTTCCGCTTTTCAAACAGATCGCTCTCAAAGTAGAACCTGCTGAGGATATCCACACAGACCTGCGTGGTATCCTGCAAAAAATGCTCTATAAGGGTAAGACGTTCGCTGGCATTACAGCTGCTGATGGCACCCTGGAAGACCACATACTCACTGAAGATGGAGGCGCTTTCAGCTAGGGTCATGGGGTAGCTTCTCAAAAGGTTGCTGTTGGGCAGCACCACACTGTCATGGTAGGCGTGTCCCAATTCATGGGCCAGAGTCGACAAGCTGTTGAAAGAGCCGTCGAAGTTAGAGAGGATCCTACTCTCCTGGGCTAGGGGGAAGGAGGTGTCGTAGGCCCCTCCCACCTTACCTTTCCTAGGTTCGGCATCGATCCAGTTGTTGTTGAAGGCTTTTTCAGCAAAGGAGCCCATATCCTCACTGAAGAGGGAGAACTGCTTGATGATGAAGGCTCGGGCTTCAGCAAACGTGTAGGATTTTCCTCCCTTTCCCACAGGGGCAAAGAGGTCATAGAAGGTACAGCTTTCTAGGTCGAGGGCTTTTGCCTTCGCCTTGAGGTATCCTCTGAACATGGGAAGATTCTTCTCCAGTGTGGTTATAAGGGCAGAAAGGACCTCAGGCTCTATCCTCGATTGTTGTAAAGACCTCAGTAAAGGAGTCTCATACCGGCGTGCCGTATCCAAGGTTATGGTGGTTCCCTTGACCCCATTAAGGGAGGCCGCAAAGGCTACCTCATGGGTCTTCCATACCGCAAGCTCTTTCTCAAACGCATCTTTGCGTACAGCCCTATCCTGGTGGAAAGCCCTGTTGCGCAGCTCTACAACAGTTGAGTCATCCTCACCTGTGGCACTTGAGCTGATGGCCTCTTGCAAACGCGAGAAGGCATCGGTGCCTGAACGGGCAAGATCTGAGGCGAGGTTCTCCAGTTCAGGGCTCATCAGGTGCTTCTGCTCTTCAAGCAGCTCGCCTAGGACATAGCGGTATGGGGCGAGGGTCTCGCCATCTTTTGTGAGATGATAAATCTCCTTTTCATGTTCTTTGAGAAAGTTGAGAAACAGCACCTCCAGGCGCTGTACCACCAGAGCCTCTTCCTCCACCTGGTTCACCACCTTGAGGAAGGCTGGATTGCCCGTGTCAGTGGTGAGCAAGCAGGAGCTGTATGCAAAGAGATTCTCCAGATAGTCAAGGATACGCTCATACGAATATACAGCCTCAGCGATATCGCATGAGGGTGAAGCAAGCTCTGTTTCAAGTTTGTTGGAGAGGGAAACGACCTCTTTGAGGTCGTGTGCAAACTGTTCACTGTCCAAAGCGGGATAGATGGGAGACAGGTCCCAACGGGGAATGGTAGCCATAGTGCGGCCCTCCTACTAGTATATGATGTTATAGGTCAAGATTATTCTCAGCTATCTTGTTGATGAGGGTTCTGCGGCTGATGCCCAGCTCTTTTGCTGCCCGGGTTCGGTTTCCTTCCCAGCGGTGCAAGGCCCGTATGATGGTATCCATCTCCACGTCCTTGAGGCTTTTGCCTTCAGATTCATCCAGATTGGGCTCTTGCTTCTCATGCGAACGCATGGAGACTGAACCCCGAAGATCGAGGTCCTCCACATGTATCTCATCCGAATTGGAGAAGATGACAGCCCTTTCCAAAATATTCTCCAGTTCACGCACATTGCCAAAGAAGTCATGGTTGCAAAGCATGGAGAGGGCATCAGTGGTGAAGCCACTTATCTTATTGCCCATCTGACGGTTGAAACGCTTAAGGATTCCAGCTGCAAGCAGGGGGATATCCTCCCTACGTTCACGAAGTGGGGGTATGTTGATGCGTACCACATTCAGGCGGTAAAAAAGGTCTTCACGAAACTTCCCTTCACGAACCAGATGTTCGACATCCTTGTTCGTTGCTGCAATGATACGGGCATTGATGGGCATGGGGTCAGTTCCCCCAAGACGGGTGATACGCCTGTCCTGCAGCACTCTGAGGATCTTCACCTGTAACGAAAGGGGCATATCCCCGATTTCATCCAAAAAGAGGGTCCCACCACTGGCCAGTTCAAACATACCGGTCTTGCGAGCCGCAGCTCCGGTAAACGCCCCCTTCTCATAGCCAAAGAGTTCACTTTCCAGAAGGTTTTCCGGAACCCCTCCGATGTTAATGGCTACAAAGGGACCCCCCTTTACCTGGGAGAGGGCATGGATGTCGCGAGCGACCACCTCCTTACCCGTACCACTTTCCCCTGTTATGAGGACGGTGGAGTTGGTATCGGCAATCCTGGCGACGAGGTCCTTAATCTTCTTGATGGAGGGGCTCTCCCCTATAAATATCTGCTTGTCATCGACGCTTGCTGTGCGTGTCTCGTTTTCCACCATATTGCGTAGGCTCTGGGCATCCACCAGCTTCTTCAGCCTGATGACCAGCTCCTCAGGATCAAAGGGCTTTACGATATAGTCCTGTGCCCCTTGCTTGAGTGCAGAGACTGCATCGGAAATCTCCCCATGTGCGCTGACCATGATGATGGGCATGCGAAACCCTTCGGAGCGGATCCACTCGATAAGAGAGAGACCATCCATCCCTGGCATCTTAAGGTCGATGAGGCATGCATCATAGAGCTCTTCCTTGAGCATTCGCTGGGCGCTGAGCCCATTTTCTGCACAGTCGCTGTCTATTTTATCCAGTTGGAGATAGCGGTGCATGAGTTCGCGTATATTCGGTTCGTCGTCAACTATCAGTATTTTCATTGTTCCTCCGATTCAAGCAGTTTGGTTGTATGTATGGAACGGGGAAGCACCACTTCGGCAATCGTCCCTCCGCCATCACGGCTGTAGAGGCGGACGTTGCCCCCACGCGCCCTTATGAACTGACGTGAGATCGAGAGCCCTATGCCCGAGCCATGGATCTTGGTAGTAAAGAACGGGTCAAAGATTTTCTTCTCATCTTTGCTACTAATACCGTCGCCCCTATCCTTGACAAGGATGTGGATCTGCCCACGCTTGCCACTCTTGATGACAACCTCCACTTCCGGATCTCCAGAACAACTTTCAACTGCATTTTTCAAAAGGTTTTCGAATACCGAACGGGCTCGGTCCTTGTCAATAAGGATCTGTGCAGTGGTTTCCACCCTAAAGCGAATAGGTTTGTCAAACCGCTTGATAAGTGAGGTCAGAAGTTCATTAAGGTCTACCACTTCCGGCATTCCCAAAGGGTTACGCAGAAAATCACTGACCTTGTTGGTCAGTTGTGTCAGCCTGTCGACCTCTTGGGCCATAAGGTGCAGGTCCTCGAGGTTCTCCTTTGGCATTGTCTTGCGCAACAGGGCAAGCTGGATGGTTATGGCGCTGAGAGGATTCTTTATCTCATGCGTTAGAGTCCTTGCAGCCTGACCCAGGTGCACCAGGCTCTCCTGTTTGGCAATAGTATCACGGTAGCGACGGTTGCTCTGGTAAATATTAAGCACCAATAGGAAAAGGCCTATCAGGATAAGTACCGACACAACGCTGATGAACATGATGAGCATCAGGCGGTGATAATAGGTCTGTCCCTCAAAGTGCAGGTAGAGGACATCGGGAAAATCTATGGGAGTTGGCAGCAACCCACTTTCGGTCAGGGTGAGCTCGCCGGTGTCCAGCAGGATGGTAAGTCGGGAGAACCGAATATATTCGATCATCCCTGTATCCTTGTTGTAGGTGGCAGTGCCGATATTGGAATCTTGCTTGCTACTCTTATTATCAAACTTCACCAAGGGGATGGTCATCGGCACATTGCCCAGGCTCAGTACCTTCCTGCCCATCGAGCTGTATACCCCAACTCCGCTTACATTCTGTTCCTGCATTGTCTTCAACGCCTTGGTGGTGTTGTCCTGCAGGGCTAGGAATACTGAGTTGAAGGCTCTTTCTGCTTCCGACTGCATCCTCAGCTCTTCCCTCTCTGTTAGGGCAGTGGCAAGAAATATCACCAGACCGATCAGGATCAGAAAGGCAATGATGAGGCTAGTGATGACAAAGATAGGCTCCCTGCCATCGACTATCATCCATCGCTTTTTTTTTCTTTCCAATGTACTCCCCCGAAACATCTATTCG
Organism: uncultured Sphaerochaeta sp.; assembly: GCA_964431005.1. Taxonomy (GTDB): domain Bacteria; phylum Spirochaetota; class Spirochaetia; order Sphaerochaetales; family Sphaerochaetaceae; genus Sphaerochaeta. The sequence continues at coordinate 8,364 of CAYSIH010000051.1, forward strand.
TAGTTTAAGGCCTCAATGGGGTCTAGCTTTGATGCCTTCATGGCCGGATACCAGCCGAAGAACACCCCGACAAACATCGAGAAACCCATGGCAAGTATGAACGAGGTATACGATAAATGCAACGACCAGTCCATAAGGTTGGTGATGGCATAGCTAAGCGCAGAGCCTAGAATAATGCCCAAAATGCCACCAAGGACGGTCAGGGTAATAGCTTCAGAGATGAACTGGCCACGTATGACGTTGGGAGAAGCCCCAAGGGCTTTTCGAATGCCAATCTCTTTGGTCCTTTCTGCTACCGATACCAGCATGATGTTCATGATGCCAATCCCTCCGACTAGCAAGCTAATGGCGGCAATGGCAGCGAGGAAGGCGCTGAAGGTACTGGTGATTTCTGTAGCCATCTCAGCGAGGCTTGCCGGGCTGAACAGGGAATACCCATCAGTTCCAACCAGGTTGTCCAAGTCTTCGGTGATCAGGTCAGAGACCTCAATGGTATCATACCCCTCTGCAACCTTCACAACATAGGAGCCGACACTGCTAGTCTTGCGAAATCGTTGGTCAAAGGTGTTGTAGGGAATAAAAACGCTGTTGTCATAGGAGATGTTGAAGGTCGCGTCTTTCGACTCAAGCACCCCGACAACCAGATAGCTTTTTGCCTGGTTACGGAAAACGCTGACATACCCACCTAGGGCTTGTCCTTCTGGGAAGAGCTCCTCTGCGATGGAGGAACCCAGCACCACCACCTGGCGACGGTTGATATTGTCCATGCTGGAGAAAAACGTCCCTTCTGCATATTCTAAGTTCAGTGCACTACCATACCCTGAAAGGACCCCGGTTACTGTCGCATTCTTACTCTGCTTATTGTTACGTATCGTCGCATTGCTCGAGTTTTGGGGAAGAACCTTCTCGATGCCTTCAACATCCCGCATCAGCGTGTCACCGAACTCTTCGGTAAAGGTTCCAGTCGAGCGCTGTCCGGAAGCAGGATAAATAGTGACCATATCCAAGCCCCCGACAGAGATGCTGTCGATAATGCTTTTCGAAGCACTGTCACCTATGGTGAGGATGGCCACCACCGATCCTACACCGATGATGATGCCTAATAGAGATAGCAAGGTTCTCATCTTGCTTCCCCTCATGGCACTAAAGGCTAACTTGATATTTTCAAAAACCATATCACTCCTCCAGTTTTCCGTCGCGAAGGCGGATCTGGCGCAAGGAGCGCATCCCCAATTCACGGTCATGGGTAACAAGGATTACGGTTCGTCCTTCACTGCTCAGCTCTTCAAAAAGTTCCATGATCTGGTTTCCTGTCTTGGAATCAAGGGCTCCTGTCGGCTCATCAGCGAGCAGGATGGTTGGGTTGTTGACCAAGGCGCGGGCAATGGCAACTCGCTGTTTCTGTCCACCTGAAAGTTCATTGGGCCGGTGGTGCATCCGATCAGAGAGGCCTACCCGCTCCAATGCCTCAATGGCACGGCCTTTTCGCTCCCTCGCCGATACTCCGGCATACAAAAGTGGGGTGATGACATTTTCCAGGGCTGTCATCTTCCCAAGCAGGTTGAACTGCTGAAAGACAAAGCCTACCTTGCGGTTACGGATATATGCCAGCTCAGCCTCATTCAGGCCGGCGGTATTCTCCCCATCTATATCGATGAGACCGCTGGTAGGGGTATCCAGACACCCTATCAGGTTCATCATGGTGGACTTCCCGCTTCCCGAAGGTCCCATGATGGAGGTGAACTCACCTCTTTGTATGTTTATGCTCACCCCATCGAGGGCTTTTACGATAAACTCACCCACCAGATAGTAGCGTTTCACATCCTGTAATCTAATGACACTATTTCCCATCGTATTTTACAACCTCCTCATGCCGGCAGGGGGTCCGCCGGACATGGTTGCAAAGGCAGAGGTATTGGTGTCGGTACGACGCACAATGAGGGTATCACCGACCTTAAGGTCTCCGCTTAGCAACTGGCTGATGCCCTCACCCAGATATTT
>CAYSIH010000052.1:0-7151 GCA_964431005.1 uncultured Sphaerochaeta sp.
TTGCCCTATTATGCGGGCAACGTCATCACCGAACGATCACGCTTGTTTGTCATGACCCCTGAGCGGTTTCAAGAGACCCTCGATGTGGAAGCAAGGGTGCTTTCGGAGGTGGTATCCATCAACCGCAAAGACAAGTCCATCCACATCAAGGACCTGAAGAAAAATACTGAGTATGACGAGCGCTATGATGTGCTCATCCTCAGCCCCGGTGCCTCTCCCATCAAGCCACCCATCCCTGGCATAGACCACCCCTCCATCATGTCGCTTCGCTCAGTCTCCGACATCGATAAGATCAAGGAGAAGATTGACAACCCTGGCACCAAAAGGGCTGTTGTCGTAGGAGGAGGCTTCATTGGCTTGGAAATGGCTGAAAACCTCAAGGAAAGGGGGTTGGAAGTCTCTGTTGTAGAGGCCCTTGAGCAGGTAATGAACATCATCGACTATGACTTGGCTGCTGAGGTGCAACAGCACCTCAGGTCCAAAGGGGTGAACCTCTACCTCCGTGACGGTGTGAAGTCATTCGGCAAGCATGACTCACTTGTCAGTGTCACCCTCTCCTCAGGGACCATCATCGATGCAGATATTGTCATCCTCTCCATTGGAGTACGCCCTGATACTGCGTTCCTCAAGGAGGCCGGCATTGAACTATCTGATAACGGAGCCATCAAGGTGGATGAGTTCTTCACCACCAGCGACAAGCACATCCGAGCCGTTGGAGACGCCATCGAGTTCAACAGCCCACTGACGGGCCTCCCTTGTACGATCCCTTTGGCAGGGCCTGCAAACAAACAGGCACGCCTCTGTGCAGACAACATCATCGATGGGAACACAAGGCCCTACGGCGGTACGATTGCCACCAGCATAGCCAAGATCTTTGAGATGACTGTTGCCTCTACAGGGCTCACAGAGAAGGGCCTCATCAAGGCAGGGCTTCCCTACCGCGAGGCAGTGACCCATGCAGGCACCCATGCCGGATACTACCCCAATGCCAGTCAGCTGACCCTCAAGGTCCTCTACCACCCGGAAACAGGAAAACTCTGGGGAGCACAGGCAGTAGGCTACGACGGCATAGACAAGCGAATCGATGTCATCTCAGCCTACATCGGAAAGCAAGGGACCATAGCCGACCTTACCGAGTTTGAGCAAGCGTATGCCCCTCCCTTTTCCAGCGCAAAAGATCCCACCAATATGGTCGGCTTCATCGCTGAGAACGTACTCAGCGGATATTCGAACACCATCACGTGGAGTGAAGCGGACACGATGCGCACCGAAGGGGCTTTCATCCTTGATGTGCGCACAGCCGAGGAATTTGAACTGGGCAACATCGAGGGATCTTACCTAATTCCGAACACCGACCTTCGCGACAGGCTCAAAGAGGTCCCCAAGGATAGGAAAATCATTGTCTACTGTGCCATGGGACTACGCGGATATCTTGCTGAAAGAATCCTACGTCAGAATGGCTATAGTGAGGTGTACAACCTCACCGGTGGGCTGAAGACCTACGAAGTCTCCTTGCGCGAGCGCAAACTTCTGGAAAACAGGGAGCTAGAGACGGTCAGAATTCAGAAGAACGTCAACGTGCTCAACGAGGACGGAAGCTTCAGAAAACCTGCTGTCAATAAGATTTTCAAGGTCGATGCCTGTGGCCTGCAGTGCCCAGGGCCCATCATCCGCCTGAAGCAGGAGATGGACAACCTCGAGCATGGAGACAGGATCGTCATCAAGGCATCAGATCCAGGCTTTGGCGTAGATGTCCAGTCATGGTGTGACCTTACGGGAAACGAGCTGGTCTCCTTAAACACCACAGCCGGTATCATTGAGGCGGTCATCAGCAAGGGCAATCCTTCCATCTGCTTGGTTCCCGACTCCTTTGGCAACAAACCCGCCATCTGTGATCCTGATAATGGTGCAACCATGATAGTCTTCTCCAATGATTTGGATAAGGCCCTCGCTACTTTTGTACTGGCAAACGGGGCTGCTGCTACTGGAAAGGATGTGACACTGTTCTTCACTTTCTGGGGCCTCTCAGTCTTACGTAGAAAAGACGCTCCCCCTGTTAAGAAGGATGTCATGGGCAAGATGTTTGGCTCAATGCTTCCCAAGGGCATGGACCATCTCGCACTTTCCTCCATGAACATGGGAGGAATGGGTGCTAAGATGATGAAAGGCCGCATGAAGAAAAAGAATGTCGACCAGGTTAGAGCAATGTTTGAAGACGCAAAGAAGGCAGGAGTGCGCATGATAGCATGCCAGATGTCTATGGACATCATGGGCATCACGCGCGAGGAACTGCTCGATGGCGTTGAGATCGGCGGAGTTGCAACCTATATGGGTGCTGCTTCAAAGAGCAAGGTCAACCTGTTCATCTAGGCTCAATAGTGAGGCGGCCTCTCGTTCTCGGGAAGGCTGTCCTCACCACTCTCTACAAATGAAGTAAGACGTCTCTCCAGGGCATCGATACGACTCAACAAGATGGCTATCTCCTGAGCCTGGCCGCTGACCACAGCGTCCAAGGCAAGGACCGTCTCTTCGGCATAAGCAAGCTTTATCTCAAGTTTCATCAGACGTTCATCCATAGCAACCTCTCCTATAGAAACATAGTATCATGGCTACGTTCCGGTTTCAATGTACTGTTTTTATGCGCATTTTGTTGCAATACCCTTGAAATAGTAGATATTCATGCTATACTGACATGAATTTTGTTGCAGAATGGTGCAAAAAGAGGGTATCCATGAAAGGCGAACGTATTGCACAACTTGAACTACTCCTACATTCACACCCGGAAGGACTCAGGCGTGCTGAGATCGCACGACGTTTGGGAGTCCATCGCTCAACCATCAGCAGATACGTAGATGAGCTCAAGCAGTACATAGACATATATGAGGAGAACAGCCTCATTAAGATAAAGCCTCACGAAGGCAATGAGAACATCGCCCTGAGCGTCTATGAAAGCCTTGCCTTCAACCTTTCTGCCGAGGTACTTGCCTCAACGAGCGAGTTCCAAAACCCCCATCTGGCTTCGGGACTGCGTAAGCTTGCGATGAACATGCGATCCTATGCGCCCAAAATCAGTGATAATGTCATCAACCTTGCCGAACAGATAGACAAACAGGTCCAGGAAAAGAAGGAGAGCAGCAAGTTTAACTCAATACTCGAGGTCCTCATCGACTCCTGGGTGTCGGGACGCATTGTGCGCGTCATCCAGAGCCTAAAAGGATTCGACCCCATCGAGACAGAACTAGCTCCCTACTTCATCGGCTTTAGGGAAGAAGACAGTGGAGGCAGACTGCCCATCAGCGTAACAGGAAGACTGCGCCACACCACAGAGATCATCACCATTGATATCAGCACCATCACAAGCGCAACCATACTCAATGAGACCTATACCATCCCTGACAATCTCAAGCCTTTCAAGTTCCAGGAACCGAAGACTCGTTACGAGAGCCTGGATATGATCCCCCTCAGCCTCAAGCTGAAGGAGCGGTCGGCGATGAACGCCTTCAGGTCGGTCGTCCATGGGACGCCGGTCTATTCCAAGAACAGCGATGGTTCCCTTATTTGCAATATGGATGTGGAGAACTCGATAGAACTCTATCTGAGAATCATCCAGTGTGGTGATTCAGTCGAGATTCTCGCTCCTGAAAATTTCAAAAAGAAGTTTTGCAAGATGCTCAACAAGATTCTTGCCCTATATCAATAATATTTTTCTTGCCCCCCTGCCCGTTTATCGCTATGCTTGCTTGTAGGAGGAAACAACTATGCAAGAATATGAATGCGACCTTTGCGGTTATGTGTATGATCCCACAGTAGGTGATCCCGACAATGGTGTGAAACCCGGTACAGCCTTTAAAGATATTCCAGAAGATTGGGTTTGCCCTCTCTGCGGAGCTCCTAAGTCGGATTTCTCACCTCGAACCTAATTACCAAAAAGTTTTACAAAACGGGGTTTGCCTAGGCAACCCTGTTTTTAATACCTCTTGCTCTGCTACTTTTTTGGTATTTTTACATATCCGTTAATGATTCTCCTTACTCATTGCTACTTATTTGTGATATGCTCATTCTACAGTGAAAGCACAATATCAGACCAAACCCAAAATCCTTATAGCCGATGCAGATAGCCAGAGTCGTCAGGCTCTCAGCTTACTGCTTTCAAAGGAATATACTCTTTTCGAGGCAGAAAATGGCCTACAAGCGCTCCAAGTATTGGACGAGCAGGATATTAAGGCCATCATCTACGACTTTGCCCTCCCCGAGCTCAATGGCAGGGAGTTCCTTCTCCATAGAAAAGACAAGGCTCAGGTAAAACATATTCCCACATTCGTCTTCTCCAACCAGGAGGAAACGAATGTGGAGACAGAGGATGAATCAATCTTCCACCTCCTCAGACCATATGATACAAAAATCTTGCAAGAACATCTCTTTAGAGCCACCCACCCTGGCTCTGAAAAACCAGCCTCTCTGCAACAGGCCATCACCGATGACCTCGCCTTCTGGAACATCAAGGCTTGTGAACTGCAAAGTGGCTTTGGACTCTACAGGTATAACGAGGGGAAGAGTACCCCCATCTATGTTGATGAAGGCTTTCTCGCCCTAGGGGAAGTTGAAGACCTCCAGTCATTCCAAAACAAGTATCCCGATGTCACCGTTTTCATCAAAGAGGAGAATATTGCTTCTTTCAATGCCAATGTACACATGGCGATGGAAAACAAAGCTTCATTCTCTTTTTCTGTCGAGCTGCAACCCAACACAAATCATGGATCAGAGCTCTTCTTCTACGCCTCCTGGATTCCCTATCCGAACTCACCATACCCGGTTTTCAGTGTCATGGTGCTTGATTCCAGCCAACTTATCGAGAACCAGAGACAGCTTGTATCCCTCATCGAACGTGACAGCCTGACAGGAATCTATAATCAAGAGACCTTTTATCGTAAGACAGCGGTGTTGCTGCAGAAAGACCCCCATACCCCCTATCTTTTCATCCGTTGGAACATTGAGAGGTTCAAGACAGTCAATGACCTCTTTGGAAACTCTGCAGGAAATGCAATCCTTGCAAGCCTTGGCGATACCTTCACCAAAATCATCGGCAAACAGGGCACCTACGGACGCCTCTATTCAGATCAGTTTGCCCTATGTATTCCCAAAAAAGGGTTCGATGCCGCCCTTTTTGCAAGGACAGTGGAAAACCAGCTCAATGCAAACAACCTGAAGGCCTATGCCCGCTCAGTCTTTGGAATCTATGAGATCACCGACCCCTCTATGCCCATATCACTGATGAGTGACCGGGCGAACATGGCTCTCAATACGGCAAAAGGAAACTACCAGAAGCCTTTCGCCTACTATACGGATACCCTGAGAAAGAAGTTGCTCAAGGAACAGGCGATAGTCAACGAGATGCGAAAAGCTCTCGACCTAGGCCAGTTCCAGATATATCTCCAGCCATTTTTCAGCCTTACTGAGAACCGTTTTACCGGAGCTGAAGCCCTCGTACGCTGGAACCATCCCGAGCGTGGCATCATAGGCCCAGATGCCTTTGTTCCCATCTTTGAGGAGAACGGCTTCATCATCCCCCTCGATGACCATATCATCGAGCAGGTCTGCATCCTGCAACGCAGGCTCCTTGAAGAGGGAAGGCCGACAGTGCCCATCGCAGTGAACCTATCACGTTCTGATTTCTACAACCAGGACCTGGCACAAAACATCATCGATAAGACCAATCGCTATGCCATACCCCACTCCCTCCTTATGTTTGAGATCACCGAAAGTGTCTATTCAGAAAACCCCGAGGAGTTGCTCAAAGTGATGAAAACTTTGCAAGATGAGGGGTTCCTCATCCTTATGGATGACTTTGGCTCGGGCTACTCCTCCCTGAATATCCTCAAGGATGTGCCTATCGACATTATCAAGCTCGATAGCATGTTTTCCAAGGAGATAGGCGTTTCGCTGAGGGCGGAAAAGATTATCCGCAGCATTATAAACATGGCCTCCCTGTTGGACCTTCCTCTGGTCATTGAAGGTATCGAGACACGAGAACAGGTAGACTTCTACAAACTGCTTGGATGCAACACCCTCCAAGGGTTCTATTTCAGCAGGCCGCTGCCTGTGGAACAGTTCCTCGCATTGGAGATGACAAACAATGGACCAGCCTTCACTACAGCCCAACCCTTCCAGCATATGGGCTCCTTCTCCCTTTCAGAGTTACAAGGTAGGGTCCTCAAGACCTTGTTTGATGAAGTCTACCTCTTCAACTATACAGAAGACCGATACCAACAGCTCTATGACAACCCTCGTTCTTCTTCTCCTACGTTCCCTAACCAGGGAAGTCTCTCCAACTTCCTAGACCAGATCGAAGAGAAGCGTATTCGATGTGAGGACAAGCAGACCTTCCGCTTCTTTATCCGCACCAAGGCCCTTACTGCTCGAGATGAGGTTCTCAAGCAGAGGTTTTACTGGATAGACAGTAGAGGTGAAGAAAAAAGTGGAATCTGGGCCATGATCAGGGTGGAAAACCCTTCAAACAAAGCCCTGGTGCTCTGTTGCATCAATGCAGAGGACACCATCTGCAGCACAGAGGGCGAACACTGCCTGTACAAGAGCCGGTATGCCATGATAGAGCAACTTGCTAACATCAGGATGATGGAATGGGATATTGAGCGTGATACCCTTTACAAGAGCCCTAATCTTGCCCTGCTTCAGCTAAGTAAAATAGAGCCAAAAGCACTGCTAAAGAGAGAGTACAGCACCTCTTTCATCCATGAAGAGGACCTCTCTTCATTTGAGGAGTGCTTGGCAAAGGTAGTTTCAAAGCACAAGCAGAGCGGCATGACAGTCCGCCTGAAGCTACTCAATGGGGAACTGCGCTGGTTCAACATACAGATGCATATGACTCTCACCGAAAGTGGCAAGCCAAAAAGGATAGTTGCCTCCCTCCTTGATGTCGATTCCAAGATGAAACTAAGCGAACATCTGCGAGCTTCCAGAAGGAAAATTGAATTTCTTACAACCAGGCCCCAATGGGGAATTGTAATGGGGTACCTATCACCAGGAAATGCGATAGTGACAACATTCCACAACCCCATATTTTATACGATACTCGGCTACTCCCAAACAGAATACGAAGCTCTGGGGATAGACTACCTCTCCATGCTGCAGGA
>CAYSIH010000052.1:7251-10219 GCA_964431005.1 uncultured Sphaerochaeta sp.
CTCACCCCTGGTAACTACTGGGCTAAGAGTGCTCCAGCTATCACAGCCTTTGTGACCAACCCCGCTTGGGGCCTTACCCTAGGAGATGTGGTCTACACCCCTTTTGAGTTGGGGATGGCTGCAATGGCTTTTCAGATTCAAGCGATTACAGAGGGCCTGTATGTTCACCCTATAGCGGGTTACAATGCCAAGAAGGCCAAAGAGGTCCTTGGCATCAGGGAGGAAGATACCCTGCAGACGCTGATAATCCTAGGCTACCCGGGTGAGACAGAAACCTTGAACGAGAATCACCTTGCGAGTGAACATAGCTCTAGAAGCCGAATAAGCCTGGAAGAGGTAGCTAGTTTTGACCGATGGGATGAGCGCTTGGTGCCCAAGCCTAAGAAATAGACTGGGTAAAGAGCCAAACTGAATATACAGACTTGATCCCGATCGGATGGATGATAACACAGAATCTAATACAAGATTCTGTGTTGTCCTTTTCCCTGTAATACACCTAATTGTAATGAATTATGTAGCAAATAGAGGCTATTCAACTGTCAAATTAACCAGCTGCTGTTTTTCTCTTTTCGTTCTTCCTCTAAAGAGGTGTTATCTTTTGTTTGGTCTTTTTTCTTGTCCCCCACTAGGGCAAGAGCATCCCCGGTGAGGCGATAGGTAGACCACCCATCCATCGGAACAGCTCCTAGGCTTTTGTAGAAGTCGATGCTCATCTTGTTCCAGTCAAGACATACCCACTCTACCCTTGTACAACCCTCTTCAACGGCTAGGGAACTGATATGCTCGATCAAGGCTTTGCCATACCCTTTGCCACGATAAGGCCTTTGGATGAAAAGATCTTCAATGTAGAGGCCACAACACCCCTCCCAGGTTGAGTAGTTGTAAAAGTAAAGGGCAAAGCCTACAGGCCTGTCGTCTTCACAGCAGAAGAGTACGGTTGCCTTCTGCTGGACAAACAGCCACCTGTCCATACTTTCTATGGTTGCAACCACTTCCTGTTCAAGGTTTTCATACTGGGCCAGCTCTATGATGAATGCAAGGACCTGGGGTAGCTCTTCCCGTCTTGCTTGTCGTATGGTCATCACTGTAGGTGTACGATCTCCTTCTCTATGACTTCGTGGAGTCGCTCATCCTCGGTGACAATGACCTCACTCTCCTTGAGGAAGGTGCTGCCCATCATCGCTGCAAAGAGCAGAGCGGCAAGGCCGGAAAGCAACTGGCCGGCATACTGGCCCCTGCTCGCTAGGGTGATGATAAGGATCACAGCTCCACTGACTTGGGAGAAAAGCAACAGCATGGCCTGGATGATCTCCTCAGAGATCCCATGACCTAGCTCGGCAGCATATTGGCTTCCGATGGGAATGGAACTAAGTAGACAAAACCCTACGATGAAAGCCCCTACAAGGGCGAATATGCTGCTGTTTAAAAAGAGCGATCCCAAGTCATCGCTAAATACCAAAAGCAGGACTCCAGGAATTGAGCAGAGATTGCAGAATACAAAAAACGCCTTGCGCTTTCGCCACCGGTCAGAGAGGGATGGTAGCAACACTGCCCCTATCATGCCTCCTATGAGTAGCACGATACCAAGTCGTCCATCGGAATCGGGGAAACCCAACAGTGCACTTATGGCATCAATCTTTACCAAAATAGTGACCAGAACACCCCATCCTACAGCAAAGATAATCATAAGACCCCTTAAGGAGGGAATCTTATTCATGGCCTTGAAGGACTTGAAAAATGAAACATCCCCAGCCTTCTGCAAACTGGAGGAGGGGGTAGGAGGGTTCTCCCTTATGAGGAAAGCCGCTGCAATGGCAAAGACTGAACAGATAAGGGCGTACGTGCCCATCATCCTTTCAAATCCTGCGCCATAGTTGGCTGCATCTGCCTTGGTGACCACCATCAGAGGGGAAAGGACCATGACAATACCTAAGGAAAGGTACTGGGCTGCTGATGCCATCCCAACTGCCATCCCTCTTTCGCGTATAGGAAACCAACGTGATACTATTTCTGTGATGCTATTGAGTACAATGGCTTGAGCCAAGGCAAGAATGATCTGGCAAAAGAGGACTATGGGGAAATTAGAGAGATATATCCACTTGCCCAGAGCTCCAAAGACAATCATCCCTGCAGCAATGCGAATGCTCAGATTGACCCCCAAGCGGTGGATCATATAGGAAGCGGGAATACTCCCTATGACAAAAATAAGCAGGTATGCAAGGGAGAGCAACTCAACCGGGTTGGAAAATCTGGTAGAAATCTGGCCTTGGTAGTAGAGGTTTGCAACCCTGCCAATCGGGGCCATGTTCAGCCATTGCAACTCCACTGCGAGTATCAGGGCCATGAGGGCGAACAGGATAAGCCATCGGAAGCGGTATGCCTTTACACTTTTCATATCTTTTATGATAGAACAAAACCTACCATTTGTATATTGTCTCTTTGCATTTCAGGGGAGCTATTGCTATACTCATCGTATGAATGAAACTTTACAACTACTACAAAAAAGACGTTCTGTGCGCGCATTTAGTGAAAAAGCGCTCACAGAAGAACAGGTTTCCCTCATCAAAGAGGCAACCCTCAGAGCCCCCACTGCAGGGAACATGGCCTTGTACTCAGTGATTGAAGTGCATGACCAAAAAAAGAAAGAACAGCTTGCAAAGCTCTGTGACAACCAACCCATGATAGCCAAGGCACCCTTGGTCTGGGTCTTCCTTGCTGATATGCAGAAGTGGGTAACCTACTTCCAAGAGGGGGGATCGAGACAAAAAGGGGAGCGTGAGGGACTTGCATCCTGGAGAGACCCCGGCTTAGGGGACCTGCATCTCTGCCTGCAGGATGCCATCATTGCAGCACAAAATGCTGTGGTGGCCGCCGAATCCCTCGGGATCGGTTCATGCTATATAGGCGACGTCATTGAAAACTTTGAAAGCATGCGCGACCTCTTGGAACTTGATCAGTATACGGTGCC
>CAYSIH010000053.1:0-10209 GCA_964431005.1 uncultured Sphaerochaeta sp.
CAACAGCCAGAACCACAATCTGGTGCTCTACCATTGAACTACTTCCACCGTGATACGCTGAAGCAGTGGTTATTTGCCAGTGCGTTTCAACGATGCTTACTATGCCTTAAACCTATTTCTTTGTCAACAACCCTATGAAAAATTTTACAATATTTGTCTTTTTCCTAACAAAGTATTGAGGGGCAATCACTTGTTGATAAATGCTTCTCATGAACCTGGGGCCTCTTTATGTGTTGCTTGGACAAAGGCGACATGATGTTTCCACCTGATGCTCTTACCGGCTAGCAAAGAGGCCAGTTCCTCCTCAACTTTTGGCAGGTCCACTTCAATGCCGAGACTCTGCCAAGCCTGGAGATATGAGCCTCCCAGCCATCGGCTGATATCGGCCTTGGTGATGAACCTGTTCTCAAATAGGTCCTGCTCTTCAAGCTTGGCCGAAAACCCTCGCTTTGCAAAGGCTGCTAGCAAGTCTTCACCCTTCCAGTTGGAGAGGGTGTTACCGTCCCCACCATAGATGCTCACCTCGGCCTTTCTCAGTAGGCCTTGTAGGTTTGGGGGACAGAAATCAGAAAGCCGAGAGCCTTGGGAAGGTACTCCCTCTGCAAAATGGACTACCCCTCCAGGGGCGAGTCGCCCTTTCAGAGCGTCCAACAGATGCCCTTTTTCTGAGAGCCGGGTAAGGACATTACGTCCTAGGATAGCTTCAAAGAGAAGGCCTTCCTCCAAGGAGGTGAGGACCTCCTCCAAGGGTGCGTGTGCGATGGTCGGTTTTTCAAGGCTTTGCAGCGAATCTGCATAATGGCTGACATGCTGCATCTGCGCAGGGTTCTGCACCTGTGCGACAACCAGTCCTTCAGGGGTCTGACGGTACGCCTCCCATAAGAGGAGTCCATGGCCTGCATTGCAGACTAGGACCCTGTCGCTTCTTCTCAGCTTGAGGGAAGCGAACAGGGTAGCGCGTATGGCCTGTAGCATCTGCCCGCGTTCACTGGTGGTCCTGCTCAGCCATCGTTGCCTGTCCTTATCACCGGGGGAGTAGGTGAGATTTTCGACAAACGCATCAGATTCGATACTTTCGAGTTGCTCCTCCCTACGGCGGTTGACCTCGCTTCTGATGTTTTTTTCGTAGCCTTGGTCACTGGGCTGGTAGTAGACCTTGCCCTGCAAGGCAGTGGGCAGATATTGCTGAGCCACCCAGTGGTCCTGAAAGGCATGGGGATAGAGGTAGCCCTGACCATGGCCAAAGCCCTTGGCATCGCGGTTGCCATCTCTGAGATGATTGGGAACCTCATCCTGTGCTTCCTGCTCAACACCTTTGAGGGCATCAAAGAATGCCATGGATGAGTTGCTTTTGGGTGCTGTGGCCAAGTAGAGAGCCGCATGAGTAAGGTGAAACCTTCCTTCAGGGAAGCCTATCCGCTCAAAGGCCTGGGCAGCAGACTCTACCACTACGATTGCATTCGGATCGGCAAGCCCCACATCCTCACAGGCACTGATGAGCATCCTCCTGAAGATGAACTTGGGGTCCTCACCAGCACTTACCATCCTGGCCAGCCAGTAGAGGGCGGCATCAGGGTCGCTGCCGCGCAAACTTTTTATGAAGGCGCTGATGACATCGAAATGATAGTCACCCTCCTTGTCATAGAGCACTGCCTTGCGCTGGATACTCTGCTCCGCTGCATCGCCACTTATGTGGATACGGGTCTTTTCAGCAGGGGGAAAATGATCGACGGAGGTCTCCACTGCAAGCTGCAGAGCATTGAGCAGGGAGCGGGCATCCCCGTTGGCTACATCGATGAGGTGTTCGAGGGCCCCCTCGTCAAAGGTGACCTCATACAAGCCGTAGCCTCGGCTCGTATCGCCTAAGGCTTGCAAGGCTATCTGTTTTAAGTCTGCTTCTGTAAGGCTTTTGAGTTGGAAGATCCTAGACCGGCTCACCAGGGCTGCATTAACCTCAAAGAAGGGGTTTTCTGTTGTAGCCCCTATGAGGACAAAGGTGCCGTTCTCCACCCAAGGCAAGAGTGCATCCTGTTGGCTTTTGTTCCACCGGTGCACCTCATCGATGAAAAGGATGGTCCGCTGCTCGAAGAGTTGGAGGCGATTCTTCGCCTCCTCTATCTCGTAGCGCAGCTCCTTCACCCCTGAAAGGACCGCATTGAGCGTACTGAAATGTCTTTTTGTGGTATTGGCTATCACGCGTGCCAAGGTGGTCTTTCCTGTTCCTGGAGGCCCGTAGAAGATGACAGAGGAGAGTTGGTCAGCCTGGATGGCCCTTCTGAGAAGTCTTCCTTTTCCTATGATGGCATCCTGGCCGATATACTCGTCCAGGACCCTTGGGCGCATGCGGTAGGCCAATGGTTGGTGCCTGTCGGCGTTCTGGCTGTTTGCTGCTTCGAAAAGATTCATTGTTGCACCTTTTTGTTGAGTATCTCATAGAATGACCCGGTGCCCTGGAACACCGGTGTAGTCCTCAGGTAAAGCTCCTCACGGGTAAGCTCTTCCAGATAGGCTGAAAGGAATATCCTTATAAGATGGTCTTGAGGGTCAGGACCAAGAGCGGGTAGGCCCTCCTCCCCCAGCAGGGCTTTCGACCGTGACCAGATGGCATACCTGTCGGTAAGCATCTCCCACGTCTTGGAGCTTTCCGCCAGGTGTTCCGCAAGCATAGAATGGACTTCGCCTTCGATTTCCTCTTGATACTTCTCCACCAAAAGTTCAGTTGCACTGCTGTCGCTCTGTCGCATGACGGCGACAGGGTCTGCAATTGGTAATTGTTCTATAAAGGATCGGAGCAGATGCGGCATCGCAATGGTCGCCCCTCTAAAGGCTGCGACCACCTGAAGGGCCCAAAGCTCCAGATGCTCTTCCAGGCGAGGTATCTGCTTTTGGTCCAGCAAGGGGGATGAGGATGGGGGGACCATCGTCATGAGGGACATTTGGGAGAGCATGGTAGCCTCAACACGTTCGCTTGCAGTCTGCACTACCTCACGCAGGGCAGTGCGTATCTCAGAGAGGCTCTCTTCTTTCTGTTTGGGAAGGGTAGAACAGCCACTGAGCAGAATGAGTATGATGAGTAGGGGAAAGAACCTTTTCATGGTTTTGACTATACCATTGCAACACCCTCTTGCATAGCTTTCCCGACTCTTTGGCTTATGCAGTTGACTATTGGAGAGAAAATGCAGACATTATGAGGTAGTATTTAGGAGGCTTGCATATGGCGCAAAACAAACAGACCGTGCTCAACAATGTGGTGGCACGAGAAAGAAGTATTCTTAAGAATGTGTATCTTTGGATGAGCGCAGGTCTTGGGCTCACCGGTGTGGTGGCTTTTTTCCTGGCTAGCAACCCCTCACTCATGCGTGCCTTGGTCGGCAACGGCATGGGCCTGTTACTGGTCATCATCGGAGAGTTCGCCCTGGTATTCTACTTGACCTCAAGGCTGGACAAGATGAGCCAAAGCAGTGCCATTGGAGCATTCCTTGCCTATTCGGCCCTTACAGGGGTGATGCTGAGCACCCTCTTTGCCGTCTATACAGGGGCGGTAATCTACAAGACCTTTCTGACAACAGCTCTGATGTTCGCAGGTATGAGCGTATATGCGATGGGGACTGAGCGGGATCTCTCAGGGTTGGGCTACTATCTGAGTATGGCCCTCTGGGGTCTGATCATTGCATCCCTAATGAATTTCTTCTTCCGTTCATCCGGCTTCGAATATATCCTCAGTTTCTTGGGTGTCGGCCTCTTTTTGGGCCTTACCGCCTACGATACGCAGAGGATAGTGAAGATGAACAACCAGTATGGATCCTCTATGGATGAGGAGACCTTTGTTAAGATGAGCATTATCGGAGCCCTTTCGTTGTATCTTAACTTTTTGAACATCTTCCTGTTCTTGCTCAGGATTTTTGGAAGGTCAAACAACAAATAATTTACTGCTAGGGAAATGATGCATACACAAAAAAGGCTGTCAAACAGCCTTTTTTTGTGCTTTAAGGAGTACCTTCTAGGTGGACTGGGGTTTCCGCACAGCTTCCTGGTAAATTACGTCTCCAGGTGCAGCCTAGTGATGGCTCCCAATTCAGATGGTATCTGGGAAAAAAAGTAGGAGTCAATGACTTTTCCCAAATTCACTGACTCCTTATTGCAAGCTTGTCTGTCCGGACCCGCTTATTTCATAGTTAGTTTGCCGTTACAAGAAGCATCTTTGTCCTGCTTGTCTCTTGCACCTCATAGGAGAAGTTGTTGGCATTGGACTCAATGATGAACATGTCATCATGTGTGGTAAAGGTGGTCTTCTCTGCAATATAGGCTGTAAGTCGTAGCACCGCAGTCTCATTGCCTGTAGCTGCGAACAGGGAAGTAGAGGCTATTGCCAAAAGAATGATAACCGCTACTACTTTTCCTAACTTCTTCATTTCCTCTCCCCTCTTAATCACTTCTTACATGTATATGATGTGGTATATGTGAGAAGATGTCAACACTTAAATAGCTTAAGTCTTTATATAGTAAAAAGTTACAGAATGTCACATGTAAGAAGAAGTTTAGTTTTATTTGTTACATATCACATAGTTGTATATGTAAGAGGTTTATGTATAAGTTGTTCAACAGGATACTTATGACAAGGTGGAAAAGCATCTGGAGTGATTCTTTGATGGTTTTTGATTTTTTCGAGCAGTGCATATGTTGTGGCGTGACAAGAGACACTAAGCTTGCTAGAGTGCTGATGTGACGTAGGCTGGGTGGAATAAGTCGGTCTAAGTTATGCCTTGTATGTTACCAGTCCGCGCGAAAGACTCGCTTTGAGAGCCTCAAAGGAGAGTTCCTCCATCTCGAGATAGCATGAGCGTTGGCCCACTTCCTCAAGTCTGTGGGCATCGCTTGCGGTGAGTATTGTCTTGTTGTAGGTCTCGGCCTCAACAGGAAGCTTGATGGCTTCAAGGGCGGAGTAGGGAAGGTCGGGCAGAAAGCCCAGGTTAGCAAGGACACTGTTGGCACGTTTGTCGATATGGGCAGGAATGACTAGGGCGTCCCGGCTGATGGCCTCTTCGATGACATCGCTGAAACTGATGCCGCTTGTGCTGATGAGCAGCTTCTCAACGGATTCAAGAACCTCACCCTCCACATTGACAACCAGCTGGTTGCCAAAGAGGCGGGTTTTGTTCTTGATGGGAGGCAAGAGATATTCGATGAAGGATCCGAACTGCATCGCGTCCTCGATCTTCTCAAATAACGTAAGCACGTGCACGTCTTCTACAGTGGTCACCTCAATGCCAAACAGGCCCATGATCGAACAGAGTTCACACGCCTCTTTGAAGGCGGGGAGATTGCGCGCACTGTTATGGTCGGTGAGGGCGAGGATCTGGATACCCTGCTCCATAGCTTCTACAGCGAGCAGGGCAGGGGTGAGGTCATCGCTTCCACAGGGTGAGAGGCAGGAGTGGTTATGTAGGTCAACCTTTACAAGCATCAACCTTTCCCAAAAGACAGGCTACCTTGCAGCTAGCTTCAAACTGGGTGCCTTCAAAGGTAAAGACAGCCACACTCTCCTCCTTAGCTGCCTGCAACATGTCAGGGGGAGTCGAACGCTTGTTGCAGATGACTATTGCCTGGATACCGGCAAGGGAGGCGACCGCCACAGTATTTTTGTGGGCTTGGATGGTGATGAGCACACTCTCGTCCGGTGCGTTGCCCATGACATCGCTTAACAGGTCCCCTGTATATGCATCGGTGATGTTCTCTTCACCATTCTCCATAGTCTGGGTTACAAAGCCCTCCAAGGTGGCCAAATCCTTTACTTGCATATCATTTCTCCTCTTCGCTTTTCAATTTGATGGTGCACACTACGGTCGTACCGTTTACATCACTTTCTATCTCAAACTCATCGGTGACAGACTTGACATTGGGTAGTCCCATGCCGGCACCAAAGCCCAAGCTCCTGATCCATTCGCTTGCAGTCGACCAGCCTGCTGTCATTGCTTCCTCGACATTGGAAATTCCCGGACCTTTGTCCTTGGCTGTTATCTGCAGGCTCTCTGGGGTGTACTCCGCAATGAGCTCGCCTCCATCAGAATGGACTACCAGGTTCATCTCCAGTTCATAGCTTGCAATGGCTGCCCTGCGGATGATGTGCGGTACCACTCCAGCTTTTTTCAGACGTTTCTTTATTTCAGTGCTCGCAAAGCCGGCACTCTCAAAATCATTTTTCATGATCGCGTAGGTGTGGATCTCCCCATGCATCTCATCGCTCATGCTGGTGGTGCTGGTACGCCTCTCCAACTCCTCGAGCTCCCGGTTGATCTCGATGAGCAGGGTGCTGGTGATGTCCCTGTTTGTGATCATGCCCACCAGCTCCTTGTGCTTGTTCAACACTGGGAAACGGTGATAGGAGAAACGGTCAAAGTAGTTGATGGCGAAGGAGACAGGCATGTCGTCCTCCAAAACGATGAGATTGCGCGTCATATGGTCCTGGGCTTTCTCATTGATATAACCCTTGTCCAAGGCCTGGATGATATCATCCATACTGACAATGCCGACCAGTCGCTTTCCCATCACGATGGGAAGGCCTGTTACTTGCCTTTCACGCATGATGTACTGGATCTCCCGTAGGGAGGTCTCCTTAGTGGCTGTAACCACATTGGTGGTCATGACGTCCTTTACCTTGAGGCGATAGATCAGCTCCAATATGACATTGGGAGAAGTGTCTGTGTTGATGGGAATCTCTTGCATATGCCAAGTATACATGAGGAAAGAGTTATTGCAAAGGATTCTTGTCGACAGCCTAGAATAAACGCATCAATGCACTGTCACATCTAATAGATGCTTTTTTCCTGTCTCAACCTTTACAGTCTTGGGATTTTTGCCCATAGTGGATACCGTTTGCACACACTCTCTCGGGCTTTCGGGTAGCATGTGTGAAAAATCTTAGCACGAGGATTTCCTCTATGTTTACAAAGAACAAGAAAAGAAACAGAGCAATCAAAATCATAGTAATCGGGCTTGGTCTTACAGCCATGGTATTCATTGTGGTATCGCTTATCACTGCGAAGATTGTATATGACAGCCAATTTCCACGGTATGACAGACCGGATGAAACCATTACAGCCCAACAGAGGTACAGCGATATCGAAAGAGACTATCCGCGCATCCCTGTGACTTTCAAATCGGGAAAAAATGCCTTGCAAGGCTATATCTACGGTGGTGATAACTCCAGGGGACTTTTGGTGATTGCTCATGGGATAGGTGGAGGAGCAGATAGTTATCTTCCTCAAATACAACATTTTGTAGACAATGATTTGCGCGTATTCGCCTATGATTGTACAGGAAGCTATGACAGTGAGGGAATGTCCACCAGGGGGTTTCCTCAGTCAGTAGTGGATCTGCATGCAGCGCTGACTTTCATAGCTGGACAGCCAGACCTTTCAGATTTGCCTTTGGTACTTTTTGGGCATAGTTGGGGAGGGTATGCTGTAGTGAATGTGCTCCACTATCCCCACGATGTACAGGGGGTAATCAGTATCTCCGGTGTGAATAATGCTCTGGACATAATTTTGGAGCAGGGGCGAGAGTTGATGGGTGGCTTCATCTATACGCAGTACCCGTTCCTATGGTTGTACCAACGGCTGCTGTTTGGAGAAGTTGCATCATTTGACGCTGTTTCCGCCATTAATGCAACTGACATCCCCACCTTGATCATCCATGGCGAGGCGGATGAAATGGTTTCCTACGAGGGCAGCGCGCTTATCGCCAGTAGAAATGTAATCGAAAATCCCAATGCCAGCTATGTGAAGGCCAGCACGTCTGGTCGAAACGGCCATACTAACCTATTTCGCACCGATGCAGCCATTGCCTATATCAAAGAGGTGAATGCGGCATATCGTGTGGTATACGACAGCTATGATGGTCAAATCCCCTATACAGTGAAAAAGAACTTTTACGACGGCATAGACCGAATCATGCTGCGGGAATTGGAACCAGGTCTCATGCAGGTGATTGATGAATTCATAGATGGTGTCTTACCCCGCTGATCAACGCTATTGTAGTACGAGGCACTTCTGTTAGGATTGGGATGACCTTCGACAGGGTAGGCGGTCACGGCATAGAGTTTGGGTTTCTCATCATCTTTGTTGATGGTTGCTCTGGTCATTTCGAATATGTTTCTGGCATATAAGCAACAAGCATGATCCGGTATCTCGGATGGTGTGGGCCTTCTTTGTTTTTGCAGCAAAAGCTCAGTGTTTGTAGGGTATCCAAAATATCTCTCTATTTATAGTGCTTACCCACGCTTTTTTTGGTATCCTTAGGGTATATGAAAGATGTTTTGAAGCTGCAGGTGGTCCATGAGGATCCCTCTTTTCTTGTGGTGGACAAGCAGGCCCTCCTGCCGACAGTCCCATTGAAGGATGACCCTAGTGAGAAGCAGACCCTGCTCTCTCTCATCAGTGAACAGTATCCCGAAGTCCTTGAGGTCTCAGGGAGAAATACCTGGGAAGGGGGTGTGCTTCATCGCCTAGACACTGCAACCAGTGGTCTGGTTGTAGTGGCTAGGACAAAAGAGGCCTACACCTTTTTACGTACCATCCAGAAAGCCAACTTGTTTTGGAAGGAGTATAGGGCAGAGAGCAGCGCCTACTCACACCCTTTGGCCCCGGGATTCCCTCCCTACCCGTATGAGGACCCGTTTTCAGCAAAAGGCAAAGAGGTTATCATAGGCAGCCTCTTTCGCAGGTATGGTGAGCATCATAGGCAGGTAAGGCCGGTCAATGCAGCGAGTCCGAAGCACCTTTTGGATAAGACTTCTGGAACGTGGTACCTGACCAAAGTTTGCTATGGAGGGGAGTTGGATAATGGCTCCAAGCAGTTTACCTGCAGGCTCTCCTCGGGTTTCCATCATCAGGTGAGGGCGCACCTCGCATGGAGTGGCTGGCCACTCGATGGCGATGTCTTCTACTACGGAGCGGAAAAACCCAATCTGGGGCTGCGTTGCACAGCTGTGCAACTATTGCACCCCGTAACACAAGAGCCACTGGAAATTAGAGTCGATCATTAACAGATAGGAGTCAAATATATGGCAGATCAGAGAGAACAGAAGCTTGCCAAGCTTCTGGTTGAGTATTCGGTAGCCCTGAAAAAAGGGGAGTCCTGCTTGATCAATGCAGTGGATATCCCAACCTCCATGACAGAGGCGCTTATTGCCGCAGTCTATGAGGCGGGGGCATTTCCCTTGGTGAATGTATGGAACCAGAGGCTCGAAAGGGCTATGGTGCAGAGTGCAAGCGAAGCTTCCTTGGAGAAGTGGGCCGATGTCGATACCTATCGCATGAAGCAGGTCGATGCCTTCATCGGAATCCGTGGCATTGCAAACGTCAGGGAACTTGCTTCCATTCCAGAGCAATCAAACCTGTATGGCAAGCTGTACAACACCCCTGTCCATATGAAGACCCGTCTTCCCCATACAAGATGGGTGGTCCTGCGCTATCCTACCGAGATCATGGCGATGCAGGCAAACAAGGGAACAGTCGAGTTTGAGGATTTCTTCTATCAGGTCTGTACTGAAGTCGATTACCAGAAGATGGCCAGTGCGATGGATGAGGCCAAGAAATATCTCGATACCGTGGACAAGGTCCATATCAAGGCCCCGGGCACTGATTTGCACTTCTCTATCAAAGGCATGGGATTTATCCCCTGTGCAGGACAGATGAAT
Source organism: uncultured Sphaerochaeta sp. (assembly GCA_964431005.1). Taxonomy (GTDB): domain Bacteria; phylum Spirochaetota; class Spirochaetia; order Sphaerochaetales; family Sphaerochaetaceae; genus Sphaerochaeta. The sequence continues at coordinate 9,698 of CAYSIH010000053.1, forward strand.
ATTCCCGACGGGGAGATATACTCCTGTCCCGTAAAGGACTCTGTCAACGGGAGCATAACGTACAACTGTGACAGCACCTTCCATGGCCATCAGTTCAAGGATATCCGCTTTGTCTTCAAGGATGGAAAGATTGTCGAGGCCTATAGCGATGACAACGCCCTGATAAATGAAATCCTTGATGTCGATGAGGGGGCACGCTACATAGGGGAGTTTGCCCTGGGATGCAACCCAGGTGTACTCCATCCCATGGACAACACCCTCTTTGATGAGAAAATCGCAGGTTCCATCCACTTTACCCCAGGCAATGCCTATGAGGATTGTGACAATGGCAACCGTTCCTCAGTGCACTGGGATCTTGTGCAGATCCAGCGCCCAGAGTATGGTGGTGGGGAGATCTACTTTGATGGGGAGCTGGTCAGAAAGGACGGGGTGTTCCTGCATCCTGCACTCAAGGGACTGAACTTCGAGGAGTGAAACCGGACATGCACTGGAGTTTTTCCTGCTTTATTTCT
>CAYSIH010000054.1:0-10168 GCA_964431005.1 uncultured Sphaerochaeta sp.
AAACCATCGCCAACTTCTGCAGATAACTCATAGTGCCCAGTCTGTCGTCCAATTCGGATGAGGCTCTGAGGTATTGTTGTTGGATTAAAGTATTCTGTTTTGTCTAAAAGAACTGCGAAGGATCGAGTGCAATACCTGACTGCTCAATGCTGAAGAAGAGTGTAGGTTTCTCATAGGCTGTGCCGCTGGTGCCGATACTGCCTATGATCTCTCCTTTGGAGAGGGTCATGCCTATCTTTACTTCGACATTCTCAAGATGGTTGTACGTGGTGCGATAACCACCTTCGTGGCTGAGCTCCACGAACCTTCCCCTGCCCTTCACTTCATAACCTGCACTCACGACGTTGCCAGCAGCTGATGCCACTACTGCAGAACCCGGGCTGCCTGTTATGAGGATGCCTGTGAGGGACTCGGTCACACCTGTAGAGGGATTCTTATAGGGTTGGCCAAACAGAGCCGTTATGGAGCCTGTGGCAGGTCTCTGGAACTGGATAGGGGCTATGTCTGCCATCTGGATCAGGGATGCGCTGGATGTATCGGGTATGAAAAGACGCTGTCCGACAGAAATATTCTCACTCTTCAGACCGTTGAGTTCCTGTAGGGTCTTCCACCCCAGGTTGGAGCTGTACTTGCGTGCAATGGTGGAGAGCATGTCCCCTTCCCTAACCGTATATAACTGACCATCACGGTCAGGAATATCCAGGGATATGCCCTCTTTCACCGCCTGGACGTTACGGATCTGGTTTACACTGATGAGGGTCTGGGTCTTGAGACTGTAAAGGGCGGCAATGCTGTTCAGGTCCTCACCTTCAACAACCACATGTTGGGCGTATTGCACAGTCTTGGAACTTGTTGCCGATCGTGGCTTTATATCACTTAAGGACCGAGCCTGGTTATCTGGTGTATTTGATATCGGGTTTGCTGCACCGGCATCTACGTTCAAGGCTGTGGGTGGAAGCACCTGTGGTGCATCCGCTACCATCTCTACTTTCTTGGCAGTGGCCTCAGCAGCTAGGGCACTAGTCTCGCCCCTGTCAGGATTGTTGGGGAAGAATTGATACCAGACAATAATCACGACGACACAGATAGCAATCCCTAAGGCAATGGTCCAGATCAAGCCCTTTGAAGGCCTGTCATACCCCTCGCCCCTAGAAGACCTTCTTTCAGGCCTGCCCATCATATCATCGTAGTTGTCTCTAGCCATAACTCGACATTACCTTTCCTACATAGTAATATAAAAAAATCATGGGTACCAGTCCAAATCGTTCTTATTACCGGTTCTTCCTCTCAGTAACCTTGCTATTGCTCCTAATTTTGCTGATCAGGATAGGCTTTGTCATCTATAGCCAAGAACCACAAAGAAAAACCTACCAGAATCCCCTAGTCTCCAAAGAGGTGGTAAGGGGGACCCTTTACGACCGAAATGGTAAGATTCTAGCTATACAAACCCCGTATTGGGGAGTCTTTTTTCACCTTACCATGATAGATGACCTGCCCTTGGTTTCAGAGGTAGTAGCACCTTTTGTAGGGATGAGCCCCACCCAGATACAAGCTCAGGCTGCAAACTATTCCACCTATGCACTGATCAAGAAAAAGATAGACCCTTCCCAGGTCTCACCTCTGTTAGCTGAATTGGAACGGACCAATCTCACCAAACAGGTATCGGTACTAAAAAGTATGGGACGTGATTATCCTGCAACCTTCCATGCTTCGCAGACCATAGGATTCACCAATATAGATAACGAAGGGTTAGAAGGGATTGAACTGACCCAGGAACCTTTTCTGAACCCCTACCCAGTGATTGGCACAGATGAATCGACCTACGGACAGGACATAACCCTTACCCTTGATATCGACATACAGTACCTACTGGACGTACAGATGCAAAACGTTGCTGACGAACACAACCCTGACTACGGCATAGCAATCGTCCTAGATGCACAAAATGGTGATATCCTGGGCATGTCCAGCTACCCTTGGTATGACCCAAATGCCTTATCGAAATCTACTGATATTGAAAAGCGCAATCATGTGGCAAACTACCTGTACGAACCGGGCTCAGTTTTTAAGATTTTCAGCCTGGCTTCTGTAATGGAGGCCGACCAGGCTGACATTGAGGAACCATTCTTGTGTGATGGCTCGTACACCTTTACCACAGGTAAGGGTGCGAAGACCACCATTGTCTGTACGTCCCCCCATGGTACGGTCGATCCCAATACCATGATAGCAAAATCATGCAACGGAGCTATTTCACACTGGGCGATGCAGACCGATACGGATCTGTTCTATGATACGTTGAACCGCTTCGGCTTCAATACCAGCTACAACATCGACCTGCCCTCAAGGACCCGTAGTTTTATCGCCGATCCCAAAACGTGGTCGGGCCGGTCACAGGCAACCATCTCCTTTGGACAGGAACTCTCCACCACAGCCCTACACTTGGCAACAGCCGCTACAGCCTTTACCAATGGGGGAAAGCTCCTAGAGCCACACCTCATTCTTGAACGCAGAGAGGCAAATGGAGGGGGTGTCCTTTACAGACGTGAACGGACAGAAGCTGAAAGGGTCATCTCCTCTGATATTGCCACTTCGATCCTGCTTGCCATGGAAGAGGCAACCCAAAGTGGAGGAACTGCGCGTCCTATTGCGGTAGAGGGTGTGCGCATCGGAGCCAAGACCGGCACATCACAGATCATGAACCCGCTGACCAACAGCTATGAGGGGGGGACAGTGCTTGCATCGACACTGGCCATTGTCCCCTTGGACAAGCCCAAATACATCATCTACCTAGCAGCAGGCAATCCCAAAGGATCCACCCAATGGGGAAGCAACATAGCATCCCCTGCAATAGGAAAGATCATAGAATCACTGGTAAGCCAGGGCAAGGTGGTCAGCGGCCGGTCAGGAAAGCGGTAAAAAGTATTTTGATTGTTTTAGTTTTTTAGGTAGTTCTGATTCTGGCCCAGCGCCTTTAGGTCAAGGGAAAACCCACGTAGATATGAAAGGATAACTTCACTGGTAGCCTTCAAAAGGTTTTCTGGAACCTTCTGCCCATTGGTGAAGAATAGTAGGGGCAGCCCGCTGTCCTTGCTTACACTGAGGATATTGCCGATATCCTCAGTCTCATCGAGCTTGGTCACTACCAGTGATTCCAGAGGGTAGGAAGAGAATAGCTTGATAAACCGATCGAGGTCCCGGCTCTTATGGGAAGCGCTGATGGCTAGGGCACAGGAGCACTCATCCTGGGGCAGCACCATCAAAAGGCTCTTCAGATGGAGGGCAAGCTCGCCTTGGTTTGCACTCTTGCCCATGGTATCGACCAGGACAAGGGAATAGGTGTTCAGGATAGGCAGCAACTCTGAAAGCTCCTCCTCACTATGTGCATGAAAAAGGTCCAGGCCAAAATCCTTGGAAAAGAGCTCTATCTGGTCTGTTGCCCCTGTTCTGTAGGAGTCTAGGGAGACCAGGGCAACCTTCCCTTCAGATTTTTTGTACAGGTAATTTAGGTAGAACAGGGCCATCTTCACCAATGTTGTGGTCTTTCCCACCCCGGCAGGTCCCAAAAGCACAAAAAACTTCTTGGGATTGGCATACTGGGCATGGTTGAAGGCTACGTTCTCGATGATGTGTTCCAAAAGAGCCATCTCAAGCTCTTCGAGGATTTCGAACTGCTTGTCAGCAAGCAACGTTGCCATAGCCTCCTGGACATAGCTTTCCGAAAAATCATTATCCGCAAGCAGAGATGCCAACAGCTGCTGTTGGTGACTCTGCCCTTCTATTGGAGAATCAAGGGCCTTGGGAGTCTCTTGTGTTTGTTCGGCCTCAAGGGTCTCTTCTGTTCTCTCTCTCTCCTCCACCAGATAGAAGGTGATGGTACAGCGTCTCTGCTTCTTCAGCCCCCTCTTGGCAAGGTAATCCTTTCGGGTATGCACACGCACAGAGGCTCCGTACGCAGTACGGGCCTCTTGGAGTGCAGTCTCATAATCTTTTGCATCAAGGGAGATAAAATCCACAACTACTCCTTATCAGAGAATGAACTTGGAAAGATCCTGGTTCTGGATCACCTCACCCAGGCGCTCATCGACATACTCGGCTGTGATGGTAATCTCCTGGCCGCTCAGCTCATCAGCACTGAAAGAGAGTTCCTCCAACAGTTTCTCCATGATGGTAAACAGCCTTCTGGCCCCAATGTTGTCATTGGTGTTGTTCACCTCATAGGCGATGTCACTTAAACGCCTGATGGCTTCATCCGTAAAGATAATGGAGACCCCTTCGGTCTTGAGCAACTCCCTATACTGCATCGTTATCGCATTAGCAGGTTCGGTAAGAATCCTGTAGAAATCATTGGCAGTCAGGTCATCAAGCTCTACTCGCAAGGGGAATCGTCCCTGCAGCTCAGGGATCAGGTCACTGGGTTTGGCGACATGGAAAGCCCCACTTGCGATGAAGAGGATATGGGTGGTGTCGATTACCCCCCACTTGGTCGCTACGCTAGTGCCTTCCACTATGGGAAGGATATCACGCTGCACACCTTCACGGGATACATCAGGGCCACCTGATGAGGAGCCACCGGTCTTTGCCACCTTGTCGATCTCATCAAGGAAAACAATGCCCATCTGCTCGACACGCTCTTTCGCCTCGTCTATGGCGCGGTCGGTATCCACAGCCTTCTCGGTCTCCTCTTCTGTGAAGATCTCCCTAGCCCGCTTGATAGTGAGCTTTCGGGCATGGCCCTTGCCGCCACCGAAGATGGAGCCAAGACTCTGCATGGCATCCTGAAGATCATCCATGCTCGCCTGTCCCATCACTTCAATGCCTATCTTCTTGCGGTTCTGTACGTTTACCTCGACCTCTCGCTCGTCAAACTTGCCCTCTTTCAGCATTGCGCGAAACTTCTCACGTGTTGCCTGCTTGCTATCAGTGTAGGGTGTTCCTTCCGGAGTTATATCCTTAGTATTGGGTACTTCAGGGTCTTTTCCCATTGAAGGCAGCAACAGGTCAAGCAGCCGCTCCTCGACGCGAGAAGCCACCTTGTCCGCCTGGGCCTCTGCAAGTTCGGTCTTCACCTGTTGGATGGCAATGCTCATGAGGTCGCGGATGATTGATTCAACATCGCGTCCGACATATCCCACTTCGGTGTACTTGGTCGCTTCCACTTTGATGAAGGGAGCATTTGAGAGCTTGGCCATACGCCTGGCTATTTCAGTCTTACCTACCCCGGTGGGCCCTATCATGATGATGTTCTTAGGAGACACCTCATCACGGATAGCATCTGGTAAGCGCTTGCGCCTTGTACGGTTGCGGATGGCCACAGCTATGGTACGCTTGGCCTTATCCTGTCCAATAATATATTTATCTAGTTCCTCTACGATCTGCTTTGGTTTCATCTCGTCGAGTTTCTTGGTCACTTTATATTGCATACTTTTACAGTTCCTTGACAACAATGGAGTCATCGGTATAGATGCAGAGCTTCGCGGCAATCTCCACACTCTTGACGGCGATCTCCCGAGCCGTAAGCTCAGGAGCGGCTTCCAGGTAGGCCAAAGCGGCAGCGAGGGCGTAGTTGCCTCCGCTTCCTATCCCTATGGCGTCCCTTTCAGGGTCAACGACATCCCCTGCCCCGTTGATGAGAAATATCTTGGAGCCATCGCTGACGAGCATCATAGCCTCAAGCTGGCGCAACTGCCTATCGGTCCTCCACTGTTTGGCAAGCTCGACAGCAGAACGGGTAAGATCCCCATTGTACTGCTTCAGCTTCACTTCAAACAGCTCAAAAAGCGTAAAGGCATCGGCGGTGGTCCCTGCGAACCCCGTGATGACCTTTTTATCAAAAAGGTATCGTACCTTGTGTGCATTCGACTTAAGAATTGTATCTCCGGCGGTTACCTGGCCGTCTCCGGCAATTGCGACCTTCCCATTCTTCCGGACTGCGACTATTGTCGTCCCTTTAAAACTAATCATTCTCTTTCCTTCCATGCGGGTGGGCCGAGGCATACACCTTAGCCAGCCGCTTCTGTGATACATGGGTGTATATCTGGGTGGTGGAGATGCTCGCATGTCCGAGCAGTTCCTGCACCAGGCGGATATCCGCACCATTGTCAAGCAAATGGGTTGCATAGCTATGCCTCAGCACATGCGGGGTAAAGCTCTTCTGCCACCCAAGCGTTTGCCTATATCTAGCAAAAATACTACCAACAGTGCTTTGCGGCAACTGTTTTCCTGAATCAGAGCAAAACAATCGCTCTGTATGACCAAAAAGAGTGTGTTTCAACCCTAGATAGTAAACAAGGAGGCTCCCCGTCCTCTTGGTGAAGAAGACATACCTGACCTTCTTGCCCTTGCCCATCACCCGGATCTGTCTCTCCTTGTTCTGGATATCCTCATCAGTGATGGCGAGCATCTCACTTATACGGCACCCCGTATCATAGAGCAGGGCAAAAAGCAGCATATTCCTGGTGGAGGGAAAATCCTCGTAGCTTAGGGAGAGCAACTCGACTACCTCCTCCACACTCAACACTGAGGGCAAAGTGGAGCGGGTCTTTTTCAAGGAGATCAGGGAGAAGGGGTTCACCTCAACCAGAGCGTTACGCAGGGCATAGGAGAAGAACGAACGTGCACTGCTGAGCATCCTGTTGACAGTAGCCTCGCTGTACCGCTGTTCGGTAGTGATATGGCGAACATACATGCGAGCATCTGCTCCTGCCATTTCCAGCAGGGGACACCCAAGACTTTCTAAAAAATTCATAAGCTTGGAGAGATCAGAAGCATATGCTTTGAGGGTATGCTCGCTCGATCCCTTGATATGCCTGTGATAGTCAAGGAAGGCTTCAACTGCCTCCAGCTCATCATGTTCCATGGCTTAGACTATAGCACGAGTTGCCATAACGGTATAGCGGACCTACATGATTTGGCTCTATGGCCCTCCTCTCTTGAGGATAGCCCAGAAAGGTTGCTATCTCGGAGTACCCGTTGACCACCGGGGCACCCTCCTCTGCCAACAGCCGTGTCCCTTCACACCAGGGCACTTGTCGTACCCCACTTTGATGGACAACCACCTCCCGCCCCATATCCAAGCCAAGAGACGCACAGTGCAAAGCCCCTGATGGCAGGGGTGCCTCTACCACCACCAACAGAGGTGAAAGTGCTGCGGTGAGGACATTGCGCGAAAGGCACCTGAAGCGAAGGGCCACATCATCGGGCTCAAAGGCTGATATGAGGTTCATCTTTGAGAGCAAGCGGTTGTTCCTGATCCTTGGGGTGGCTAGACCACAGTCGCAGGGGACATACGCGGTAAAACCCCCATCGCTGACGGCATAGAGGGCCGAGCGGTCTATGCCCTGGCTATGGCTGGTCACCACGGAGACCCCGTTGGCCCCAGCCTCCAAGGCGAGGGCATAGGATGAGCTCTCGCCGGTTAGGTCTGCCTTGCGTGTACCGCAGATGGAGAGGAGCTGTTCGTCTTTTTTTGGCAATCTTCCCCGATACAAAAGCCTGAAAGGGGGATTTTCCTCACCCGCCAAAAGGTGGGGATACCCCTCCATGCCAAGAAAGACCACATGGGCATCCTCTTGTTCCCCTAGGAAGGTCTGCATCCTGGCAACCCTGGCGGGATGCCAGTGCTGGGGGTATCTTCTTCGAACCTCCTCTGGGCGGGGGTCCAGTCTTGCTAGGCTGAGTTTTTCTGGCCCTGAAAGAGGTAACAGGGAGATGGCAAGCAACAGTGATAGTTTCATACCCCCTAAGGGCAGAGGGTCCCTTCTTCGCTTCAGAACAGGCCGAAGGTGGATGCGACCACTTTCAGCAGCAACAGGCCCAGGACCAGAAGCATCACAGGCCTGATGACCTTCACCCCTCCGCGTATGGCCAGACCACTGCCTATGTAGCCCCCTATAATAGCACTTATGGCGCAGGGGATGGCTATGGCATAGTCTATGTTGCCGAACCGGATGAAGGTGGCGAGGGCCGCCACATTGGAGGCAAGGTTCACCACCTTGGCAGTACCAACAGACCTGAGCAGAGTAAGGCCGATGATAGAGGTGAAGATGATGGTGAGGAACATCCCAGTCCCGGGACCAAAAAAGCCGTCATAGGCGCCAAGAACAAGCCCGGCAAGGGCCGAAAGGGGGATGGCTGACTTCGTCTCCATCGGCTTGGCCTGACCAAAGTCAGGTTTGAGCATGATGAAGAGGGCGATGACTGGGACGAGAAATATCAACAGGTAGTGCAGGTAGATATCGGCAAAGCGGGTGGCAAGGGCCGATCCTACTGCAGAGCCTGCTAAGGAGAAGAGTATTGCTATGGTGCCGACCTTCCAGTCTACCTGGTCCTTTCGTATGTACCGGTAGCACGCTATGGTAGTTCCGCTAGCAGCTGCAAACTTATTGTTGCCCAAGGCCATCTGCGGAGGGAGACCAACCGCTACGTAGGCGGTAAGGGTTATAAGACCTCCACCACCGGCTATGGCATCGATGATGGCTCCGATGGCTATGATGGGACAGAGGATAAAAAGGATGTTCATCAGGGTTTGTCTTCCTTAAGGAAATGATAGGCGTCATAGGCGCTCTTGAGGCCGCTGGTCTCTATGTGGGTATAAATCTGGGTCGTCTGGATATCGCTGTGGCCAAGCAACTCCTGCACGCTTCTTAGGTCAGCGCCTCCAGCGAGCAGATGCGTTGCAAAGCTATGGCGCAAGGTATGCACCTTGCCCTCAAGACCCAAGGGTTTCGCATACTGCTGAAAACGCTTGAAGATCGCCTGTCGCGTCAGCTTCTTGCCGCGCCTGCCTACAAAGAGGGTCTGTTCTGTAGCCCTGGCCTTAACCAGAAGGGGCCTCACCTCAGAAAGGTAGGTTGTAAGGGCCGAGGCCGCCACCTCCCCTACGGGGACAAGGCGCATCTTGTTGCGCTTGCCAAGCACCCTAAGCGTACCTTTGCCATAATCACCTACCTTGAGGTCACAAGCCTCGCTTATGCGTAGGCCACAGGAGTATATCAGTTCAAATATGGTCCGGTCCCGCCTGCCAAGGAGTGTCTCACCCTCGATGGAGCCAAGCAGGAGGTCGACCTCCTCTACGGTGAAGAAGGTCGGCGCAGAAGGAGCTCTTCGCGTTGCGGATATCTGCTCAAGCGGATTGTCCTCCCGAATCTTTTCCTTTTGCAGGTAGACAAAAAAAGAACGCAAGGCAGAGAGATTCCTTGCCACAGTGCGTTCGTTGAGAGAGCGCTCTTTAGCTGAAGAGACCAGGTACCGCTCTATCTGGGGTGGCTGTATATCCTCAATCCTCTCTTGGATGCCTGCAAAGAAGAAACCTATCTCCTGGGTGTACACGCCTATCGTAGCCATCGAAAGGCGTCGCTCCAACAAGAGATAATCCGCATACTCCTCAAGCAGGGCCAGCTCTGTCTCCTTGGACATGCTCAGCTCTCGTCTGGTTTTCTGGAGTAGCGCAATACGGCAGGAATTGAGTAGTCGTCATCCTTGCCAGAAGGGACCTTGTTGATCTGCTTTTGCAGATCCTGCCAGCGGTTGACCTGAATGGAGCCTGCATCAACCTCTTGTTTGTGGTCAATGGACTCTTCTTGGGTATCTTCTCCCTTGGACGGGGAAGCATACCGGCGCTTGATCAGATCCATATCGGAGATTTCGCTTCCTGTCACCTCAGGCTTGCGTTCAAAGCCTGTAGCGACAACAGTCACCTTGATGCGGTCTCCCAGTTCTGGATTGAAGGCTTGGCCCGCTATGATCAGGGCATCCTCAGCACATTTTTCGGTGATGATCTCCACCACATCCTGGTACTCCTGCAAGGTGAGGGTATCACTGCCGGAAAGATTGACCAGCACGCTTTTGGCACCTTCTATGGAGGCATTCTCCAAAAGGGGGTTGCTCACAGCCTGTCGCGCTGCATCAACAGCCCGGTTGGAGCCTTCGCCAAAGCCGATGCCCATCAGGGCATCACCCTTGCCTTTCATGACGGTACGCACGTCGGCAAAGTCGATGTTTATCTCACCGGGTTCGGTGATGAGCTCGCTGATGCCCTGAACTCCCATGTACAAGACCTCGTCTGCCATGAGGAAGGCCTGCTTGATCGGGGTGTTGTTCTCCACCACCTTCAGGAGGTACTGGTTTGGGATGATGATCAGGGTATCGACCTGCTTGCGCAGTTTCTCGA
>CAYSIH010000055.1:0-9983 GCA_964431005.1 uncultured Sphaerochaeta sp.
TCCTGTTATCTTCTTACAATATTTTCTGTTAGCACTTCAATCAGAGCGGCTCTTCGCGGTTTTTCGCCTTCTTTTTGGGCTTGCCCAAGAACAGCAACACCACATAGATAATGAGGATGACAGCAAAGATGCCCATCATGCCGCGTCCCATCAAGAGTAACGAGAGAAGAAATGTTTCACTCATGGCAAACCTCCTTTATAAAAGCCCAGGGACCAGACCCAGGATGACGCCACCGGCGATGACCGATGCTATCTGCCCTGCCACATTGGCACCGACGGCATGCATCAGCAGGTGGTTCTGAGGATCGGCCTCCTGGCCCATCCTCTGGATGACACGTGCTGACATCGGGAATGCCGAAATGCCAGCTGCCCCTATCATTGGATTGATCTTTGTCTTGGAAAACAGGTTAAGTACCTTGGCAAAGACTACCCCTGCTATGGTGTCAAAAACAAACGCCATGAGTCCGAGACCCATGATCATGAGCGTCTGGACCGTCACAAACGACTCAGCCTTCATTGTGGAAGCGATTGTTATGCCCAACAGCAGGGTAATGAGGTTGACCAGTACCGTCTGGGCTGTTGTGGAGAGTGAGTCCAAAACAGTGCACTCCCGTATCAGGTTTCCGAACATCAGCATTCCGACCAACGATACTGAAGCTGGGGCGACATAACCGGAGACTATGGTGACTATGATGGGAAAAAGGATCTTTGCGCGTTTGGAGATGGAGCGGGGATTGTACGTCATCCTGATGGCCCTCTCCTTTTTTGTGGTCACCAGCTTAATGGCAAACGGTTGTATGATGGGCACCAGGGCCATGTACGAGTAGGCTGCAATGGCTATCGCACCGATATATTTACTGCCCAGAACTTGGGATACCAAGATCGAGGTGGGTCCGTCGGCAGCACCGATGATGCCAATGGATGCCGCATCAACGAGGCTGAAGCCCATCAGGGTGGCCAAGGAGATGGTGGCGAAGATGCCCCATTGGGCGGCTGCACCAAAGAGGATAAGCTTAGGGTTTGCAAGCAGGGGACCAAAGTCGATCATTGCCCCTATTCCGATGAACAGCAAAAGCGGCATAGCCTCTGCTGAACCGATGCCCATAGTGAAGAGCCAGTCAAGGATTCCAGTGACCTCTCCGATACCCACCATGCTCTGTGTGACAGCACCAGAAAAAGGAAGGTTGACAAGTATCGCTCCAAACCCCATTGGTAGAAGCAGAGCTGGCTCCAGTTTTTTGGCAATTGCCAAATAGATGAGCAGACCCCCTACCCCAAACATCAATAGCTGTTGCCACGTTGTGTGTAAGAGACCAACCAGTAAGAAACTCATGGAGAACCTCCAGAGAACAGAAATAGGGGGAGAAGTTGACTTCGCCCTTGGGCTATGAAGCTCCCCCAACACCAACCAATCATAGTGGGAGAAGTCCACTAGGTCAAACGGATACGGTAAAAAACCCATGAGAAGGACAAAAGAAAAACAAGCGTCTTTCAGTAGATATCACAACGCTCTCTCGCTTGATTTGGGGTCATACAAAACCGTATACTAGGCCCATGCAAAATGTCACCCGCCTATGCATAGGAGTTGACCATGTGGGATAGCAGATCGTTTTCTCAACGTTTTTCACAAGCAACAAAAAAAGGGGATTACCACCAGCTAAACGCCCTCAGGGTCGCTGTCTTCTCTGATACTGTACAACATATCCATAGGGAACAGTATCTCAACCAAAGGGGTAAGACAGTACTTTTACCGCTGGACCGACGGCTAATCAAAGAAAGCATCCTCTACACAAAAAAGCTGGAAGATACCCCTTCACCAGACTTGAAAACCCACATTAGCGTAGTGAATGCTGACTGCCTTGCCATTGCAGAGGAAGAAGAGAACAATCCTCTGGTCCTCAACATGGCAAATCCCTACACTCCAGGAGGCGGGGTTGAGGGAGGCGCGGGAGCTCAGGAAGAGCATCTGTTTCGCTCATCCAACTACCTACTCTCCCTCTACAGTTTTGATGATGCCCTCGCCAAAGCGTACAGCATCACCAAAGCAAAACAATCCTATCCCCTGCATGAGGCGTATGGAGCTGTCTATTCACCTATGGTGACTGTCTTCAGAGGTAGGGAGAAGGAGGGCTATCCCCTTCTGGACCAACCCTATAAGGCAAGCTTCATCGCTGTTGCGGCAATCCATGACCCCCCTCTGATCAAAGGCAAACAAGGCCTCTATGAAATGGAAGAGGCGGACCAGGATCTTACCAAAGAGAAGATGAGAACCCTCTTCAAGGTTGCCAAGAAGCACAACCACCAGACCTTGATTTTGTCCGCGCTGGGATGCGGAGCCTTTTGTAACCCTCCCCACCAGATCGCCGCCCTCTTTAGGCAGGTTCTTCAAGAGAAGCCCTATAAGGGTGCATTCGTCAAAATTATCTTTGCCATACAGGACGACCACAACACACACAAGTGGTATAACCCCGAAGGAAACTACACTCCCTTTGAGCGGGAGTTCAAAAGCGGAAACCTATGATTACAATACGAAAGCTAGCCAACAAGGATCTCCCTGCGGTATACGAGTATATCAGCGGTGAGCCGGAGATTAACCTGTTCATCCAAGGGGATCTGCAGCTCTATGGCCTGCAAGGTGAGAGCGTATCGCTGTATGCCATTGGGGAAGAGTGGGACAGCATCCTGCTCAAGTACTACTCCGACTTCATCCTCTACAGCAAGAATCCCACATTCAATACCAAGGCCATGGGAGCACTGCTTGCACGCCAAGAGAAAATACTTGCCATCAGTGCAAAAGAGTCCCTGCTCACCCAGATGCAGGACCAGTACCCCAAGCAGAAGATCCAAGGTACCTTCCTATGCCGTTGTAACAAGGCCAGTTTCATCCCAACGGCAGAGACTACTCTTGCTATGCGAAAGCTCACGCCAAAAGATGGGCCTGTCATTGTGAAGTTCTACCAACAGATTGAGGAGTTTGCCCAGCCATACCTGACCCATACAAAAGAAAAGCTCTCTGAAATCAAAGCCAATCTCGAACAGGCGGGAGTAGGTTTCGGCCTGTTTGAAGGCGACAAGCTTATCGCCACCGCCTATACCACAGCCACTACAACCAGTGGGGCTATGATCGTGGGAGTGGCGACACTACCTGGATACCGAAACCGTGGATATGCTTCTGCACTAGTCTCCAAGCTCTGCTCCTACTGCTTTGCTAGCGGACTGGAATTCCTCTGCCTTTTCTTCGACAATCCAAAGGCCGGGACCATTTACAAAAGGCTCGGCTTTGAGGTGGTGGACAGATGGGGGATGATGAGGTTCTAGCCCTACAGATCCAGAATGGTCTTTCCTTGATACACCTCATCCCAGTTCCTTTGGAAATCGCTGACCGCCTTCTGTATGGAGGGCATGCTCAAGCCTGTAGAAAGTATCTCAGGGCGTACAGTACAGCACCCCGCACCATTGGCGTAGGAATTAGTTATCTCGGCAACGTTCTTGAAGCTTGCTGCCAACACCTGGGTATTGCTGGTATTGGTCCAGAGAAAACTACTCAACTCCCTGATAACTCGCGGGGCATCAATGTCGTTATTGAGCATCCTGTCATAAAAGACAGCCACATACTTTACTCCGCTAAGCATGGCAAGGATGCCCTGTATGGTGGAGAAGACTGTGGTTGCTGTTATGTTGAAGCCTCGCTCGGCAAGCATCCTGATCGCACTGAGGCCTTCTTCCGTAACAGGGATCGATACGTAGGTATCTTCGCCTAGGATCGAGCAGATCTTCTCTGCCTCCCCTATGATGGTCAACTTATCCCTGCCCAGCACCTGCACATGCAGGCTTCTCTCGGCTCCTATCAGGGTCCGAATACTTTTGAGGTGTCCGAAGAAATCGATGCACCCCTCAGCCTGTATCTGTTGCGGATTGGTGGTGACCCCACTGATGGGGTAGATATCCAGAGCCCTTTCAAGGTCCTGTAAGTTTGCACTATCGAGCATAAGACGCATGGCTAGTCCTCCCTTGCGCTTATAGTGACACACTATGCACCAGAGAACAAGAAGAGAGGATACCGAGGTTTTATTGACAAACAGAGACCAATACCAGATCCAAGAGCGGGGAAATCCTAGAAGGATGGGAGGAGGAAGCAGATGACCAGAGCCTCGGCTCAGGATCAAAAACCCTTACCTACTCAATTTCATCATCCTGCTGTCACGCTTCTATGATGAGACACCCTGAGAGAACAAACAGAGCAGGCTCAGTTAAGGGCTTCCAAGGCGATGACAACACTGGAATAGAAGTTATCGCGACCCAGCAAAGAGACAAAGTCCAGTCGTTCAAACATATGCATAACTGGGGGCTGCACACCACAGAAGAGCACCTCGACCCCTTTATCCCTACACATCTCTACTATATCAACAAACTCATTTACCGAACTGTGGTCGATGTTGGGCACTCCCCTAACCGAGAAGATGATCCTTCCCACCTTTCGCTCCAACATACCCTCAACCTCTGCCGTCAGCAGTTCCTGCGACCCAAAGAAGAGCGATCCGTCGACATAGACCACCTTGGTCTTTCTTGAGTTATCCAGTAGGTCCTTGGTCACGTCATCTATCTCGATGGAGATCTTGTTGCTGTTGATGACAAACATGATCATGGAGAAGGCAATGCCCAGCATGATGGCAACAGTCAGATCAAACACCACAATTGCTGTCATGGTGATGAGGAACTGGGCTATAGAGGTTTTGATTTTCTTTTGGAATATCTCCCTGATGGCGGGCCAGTCATTCATCCTCCAAGAGGTGACCATCAAAACGCCACTGAGGGCCGCATGGGGAATACGACTCATGTAGGGGCTTAAGAGGAACATGGAAGCGAGCAGGCCCAAAGCGTGGATGATACTGGTCAGACGGGTCTGGCCTCCACTCTTGATAGCTACGCTGGTGCGGGATATGACTGCAGTGGCAGGGATTCCCCCAAAAAATGGGATGATGGTATTTCCTACCCCCTGCGCAAAGAGTTCCCTGTTTGCCTTGAACTTCTCCTCACCACCTTTCATCTTCGCACCGGAAGAACCGCATAACAGCCCTTCGATCATGCCCAAGGCTGCAATGCTTATGGCCGGTGAGATAATATTCTTGAAATTGGCTAGGGTTATGGTAGAGAACTGCAGGCGATGCTCGCCCACCAGGGAACGAGGGATCAAACCAACCTCCGCCACATCCAGGTTAAGGAACATCTGCAGGACTAGGGCGACAATGATGCCGACTAGAGAGGCAGGGATCTTGCCCCTTAGCTTTTTTGGCCAGAAGACCATCATCAGGACTATCAACATCCCGTAAAAAAGGGTTGGAAGATGAGGAACAAAGCCAAGTTTTCCGTAGGAAAGTAGTTTTGTTATGTATGTAGTACCTTCACTGGTGGTACCAAAAAAGCTGTCTACCTGCCCAAGGGCAATGATTATCCCAATACCGCTGGTAAAGCCTGTAATGACAGGAGTGGGTATGTAGTTGATCATCCCCCCTATGCGCAGCGCAGCTGCAAGCAACAGGATAAGGCCACTGACCATGCCTGCAAAGAAAACCCCCTGAGGGCCGTAGGTAGTTGCCAAGCCAACGAGGACTGCACTCATCGCCCCTGTGGGACCTGAAATCTGAAAAGAGGCTCCTGCAAGCCCTCCAATAACCAAGCCTGCAATGATAGCTGTAATGAGACCGGATGCGGCATCCAAGCCGGAGCTTACCCCAAAGGCAAGAGCCAGAGGCAGTGCCACTGCAGTGACGGTCAGACCCGCCAACAGGTCTTTAGAAAACTTTAGTCCTGTATATCCGGAAAATTCTTTTTTTACATCGTGAAGAAACGACACGCCTGATAACGTACCTTTGTTTGCCATCCCACCGCCCTTCCTAAAAATTGTAAGTGATGGCTCTTATCCTATACCTTATAGCGAATCTATGCAATATTCCAAAACATTTCATACCGAGATAACAAAATAGTATGGATCTATTTCTTCTCAGGGACAATCTCTATCCAGTATCCGTCAGGGTCTATTATGAAGTAGATCCCCATCGCCTTGTTCTCGTAGCAGATGCAATCCATCGCGCGATGTTTCTCCCTTGCCCCTTCCAGATCATCGGTTTCAAAAGCGAGGTGAAACTCATTGTCCCCAAGGTTGTAGACCCCCTTCTCCCAGTTTTTCAACCAGGTGAGTTCAAGCCTATGCTTTGAAGATCCATCACCAAGGAATACTATGGTGAAAGAGCCGTCAGAGGCATCCTTACGTCGCACCTCTTCCAAGCCGAGAGCCTCTTTATAAAAGGCTATCGATGCGTCCAGGTCGGTCACGTTAAAGTTATTGTGGGAAAATTTAAATTTCATGCAAGCCTCCAGGTTTGGTTTTTTTCTGTAATCTGTAAAATCTTTGTCTCTGTTCTTTCCTGCAACTTTGCACATACGGAGAAATCATCCCAGAAGTGCATGGGAACAAGAAGTGCGACATCAGAGTGTGCAAGCAACTGTTGGGCCCCTAGGTCAAAGGATCTGCCAAGACGGGGGTCTACAGGAACAAAGGCAAGGTCTAATCTTTTTGGCAGCTTCTCGACTTCTGCAAGATAATCCTTGGCCATCTGAAGATTCCACCAATCGGGTTCGCCCTCCCAGTGCCAGTGGTTCAGGTCCCCTGCATAATAGATGCTCTTGCCTTCCACTTCCAGGACAAGGGCAATGCCCTCATCTGTTGATTTGAAGGTAGAAACCTTCAAGTCATCAACTTCATAGGTGGCGTTGCTATCCAGGGAGCGAACAAGTTCTTTCTTCTTTTTAGGAATCTTATTTTCGGGAATGTCAAAGGAAAGCAGATACTGAACCTTCTCCACTTTCTCGGAAAGGGAGAATATCCCTTGTGAAAAATGGTCTCCATGACGATGGGTGGAAAAAACATAGAGGGGCAGTTTCGGATCCAGAGGCGGCAAATCCCCTTCGGTATAATCAAAGAGAAGTGTTGCTGATGCAAATTCCAGCAAAATACTACTGTGATGTATATAGGTCAATTTCATACCCATACGATGGGCTATAGCAGGGGTGAAGTCAAGGACTAAGCATACCGTGCCCCATTTCATCTCTTGCTAAAACCTGATGCCGAGTAATCCTGAGAATGCAACTACCATAGGAATGGAGACAACCACAAACAACGTGCTTACGATAAAGAGGTAGGAGGCATATACACCATCCTTACCATATCGGACTGCAAACATGGTGCAGATAACAGCCACAGGACAGGCTACTGCAAGGATGATTACCATACGTAGCATGCCAGAAACGGCAAAGAAGCTCATAAAAAATGCTACACCAAAAGGAATGATCAGTAATTTTATGGCTGATATCCAATATGCCCTGCCAGATGAAAAACAGGCTTTTATATTTGATTGTGCCAAGGTTGAACCGGCTACCAACATTGCAAGGGGAGTGTTCATGCTAGCCACACTATCGAGGGCAGAGACAATTACATGGGGGAGCATCAATTGAAAACTAAAGCAGAACAATCCGAGAAACACAGCAACAATTGCAGGTGATATCAGATTTCTGACTGCTTCCTTGAAGGTAGTCTTGCCTATCATCAGCAGCACCCCATGAGTCCAGAAGAAAATATAGAACACAGTCAGATACGCTGTCAGATAAAATATTCCTTCACTTCCAAACAGACCATAGATGAGGGGGATGCCGAAGAAACCGCAATTGGCATAGATAACGCTTAACCGTTCAACAGCATGATGCCTGTTTCTTTTCGGAATGAGTACATGGCCTAAAAATATTTGGATCGCAAATGCACCGAGGGAAAGCAGGAAAGCATAACCTAGGTTCAGTAATAGCTCTTCGTTATAGGACATCTGGTAGGAGACAAACAAAACCAGAGGACTTACAACTTGCAACAGAAATGTTGAAAGCTTCTTGACCATATGGTCATCCAAGAGATTTTTCCGATAACTGAAAAAACCCAAAGCAAGAACAATAAACATAATTGCAATTTTTTCCAGTACAATTAGGATCATAAAAGGTCACCTCACAGACTACCAAAACATACAACGTTTCAGGATTTTTTCAGACAGAGCACAAGCATATTGGAAAACAACCTGTAATCTACGTATCATAGCTTCTTGGGCCAAATATGCAACAGGGTTTTGCACAAAACATTGGGCACAATGTGCAGAGAAAGATTACATGGGATAGGTCTTTCCTTACAACGTATGTCTTGCCACTTCTCCCCTGTAAGGCAAGGTTGCCAAAAGTATGCCAGAATTCATGCGGACAAGACAATAGTCTTTTGGCCAGGAATATCCAATGGTTGCTGAGCTAGAACGTATTCAGGTCAAAAGACTCCAATGCCTCATCAAGGAAACCCGATTCATACAAGAGGTCCAACAAGGTATAGCGGTTGCGTATCATCTGAGCTGCCCGTATGGCATGCAGGAAGTTTTCTTTGGTGGTGTTGATAGCAGTATAGCTAAGGGGACAGCCTACTTCAGCCATGGCGTCGCGCAACTCCCTAAAGGGAGGAAGCTGGACTGAACAACGTCTTAATATATTGGGCAGGGCTATTTGAATAGCTTTCCGCCTAGTTATAAGGGCATCATCAGAGAGGAATTTACTCTTCGCGATTGGCAGTATCTGTTCAAGCAAAGCAGGTGCGAAGGCGAAAGTCTTTTCGATACTTGCTTTCCTCTCCACCCAACTCTCAGCTGGCTTTTGCATGATCGAAGAAAAATCCATCCGAGGAAGCATCTCATACAGGAAGCTCATGGCAAGGGTTCCGACAGCCACCTTGAAACCATGACTTACAGGAAGGCCGTCTTTTTCCAGGTGCTCCATCTCCCATACATGGCTGATAAGGTGCTCAGCCCCGCTTGCTGGTCTGGAGTCATGCATGATCTGCATAGCAAACCCACTGGCTGAGAGAGCATCAAAGAGAATACCTATAGAATTCTGGTTACGATTGGCTATCTCCTTATGTGCTGCATAGACGACCCGAAGGGGGGTCTGCACCATCTTCCAGATGTCAGGGCGTATCGGATGCAAAGCCATCTGGTCTGCAACGATCCAGTCTGCCCCTGCGGTGAACTTGGCCATGCAGTCCCCAAAACCTGAGGCTATCATGGGCATCGGGGATGCAGAAAGAATTGCGGTATCAGCAACAACAGCTGTGGGGGCATTGCAAGGTAGGGTCTGTTTGAAACCCTTGATGGAGACAGCCGCTCCATAGGAGGTGTATCCATCAACAGAGGGTGCTGTAGCCACCACCATATAAGGGCGGTCCACCTCAAAGCTTGCACGCTTGGTGATATCGTTGAGGGTCCCTGAACCAAGGACAACAGCTATGCTTGCATCCTGGGCTAAACTTAGGCGTACCCTTTCGATGGAGTGCTCATCGGCATATACTTGCGGAAGAGCATCAAAACAGCACTGCCTGACCTCAATTCCCTGCTGGCCAAGGCTCTGGATAAGGGCAAAACCACCTATACCCAGGGTATTTCCATCAGAGACCAACAGGGCGGGAGAGTGCCCAAAAGCCTCCACAAAAAGGGACCCTACCCGTGCGATGGCTCCCTCTTCCACTACAGCAATCTTAGTATCCATGATTTCTCCTACGACAAGAGCATACCACAAGCTACCTGTGAAACGGAACCTATCCTCTCTTGCTTCCAGGTCTTTGCCCTTGTACACTTCCCTCATGAAAGCGAAAACCTTCTCCATCCTTGGAGACTCCATCTCCACCTTTACAGGGTGCAACCCCTCTGAAAACGAGATCTTTTATCCCAAGGAAGGGTGCGATGTCCTCTCTGTGGAGCACACATGGTGGCATCTCCTGAAACAGAAGACTGCTCTGAGGCTCATCATGAATGAAGCCTACTCGGGCAGCAGAATAAGCGTGACAGGAGAACGCCCACCCTCCTCCTCCTTCCTTGCTAAAACAAGACAGGAGCGCCTAAAAGGAGATATCA
>CAYSIH010000056.1:0-9845 GCA_964431005.1 uncultured Sphaerochaeta sp.
AAAGTGGATGCCCATCGAGTATGAGTTGGAAGCCCTGATGATAAACTGGATAGAGCACCCCATCCCAATAGAGTTCAGATCAGAGCTGGAGCAGTACTTTGCCGCCTTGGACATCAAGTTTGCCATTGCTGACGAACACCAGTACCCCCCTTCCTTCAAAGGGGAGTTCAACTGCTACCTCTGTTCGCGCAACCGCAGACGTATCCTCTTTGAGGAGTGCAAAAAGCGGGACATTTCCATCATCGCCATGGGTCACCATCTTGATGACCTGGTGGAGACAAGCTTGATGAACCTCTGTTTCCGGGGAAACTTCTCCACCATGCAGCCGGTACAACCTTTCTTTGGGGGGAAAATCCAGATGATCAGGCCGATGATTGAGATCCATGAGGAGAGGTTGAATTTACTAGCAGATACCTATGACCTGCCTGTCGTCAAACCTGTCTGTCCGTTTGACCAGTCGAACATACGCTCGCGCCTGAAGCCATTGGTTAGACAACTCACACAGATAGATAGGTTTGCCAGGGAGCATATCTATCATGCACATACATTTGAAGAGCGAGTGTAACCTATTTGCCTTGTACTAGGTTTACACGTATAGCCTATATATGTGAATATATACCTAGGAGGAGGAAAAGCTTGTGAACAAGAAGATTTTACTGTTCCTGTTCACCATACTCTTTGTGCTTGTCCTTCTCGGAGCAAAAGATGGTGGGTCAGGAACCAACCCTAACCAAGAGATCCCTGAAATGCCCAGCCCTAGCCGTCCCATTGACTTGGGCCAAGGCCAACTTGAAGACTCCCTTGGAGGGCTTCTTGAGGGGACTGCCACATCCGATGGGTTTTTCAGTGTATCTTATGCCCCGGACTTCTCCTTCAAACAGTTCTCCTTCCAACTCGATCTCAGGCTGAAAGGTCATGTTACAACAGACCCCTTTACCCTTAACCTAGATTTTTCCGACTGGTCTCTTCCCCCAAGGGATGCCGGTCAAAGCATAAGTAACTATATGCTCGCCTCCCTAGGGCAGTACAGTTCGTTCATTCGGTATGTCCAGTGGGGAGACCGGTATGAACCCATATATATTAGGTATGGGAAATTGGTAGGCATCACCTTAGGTGACGGAGCCCTGCTTAATGGATATTTTGATTTGAGTGTCGGGGCTCACACCACACGCCCGGGACTGAACTTCACCCTTGATGGGGAACTGATTCGAGTACCGCATGCAGGCTTTGAGTTTGTCACCAATGATCTGTTCAACCCAACACTCATGGCCTGGAGGTTATACTCGCGGCCTTTTAGCTTGGAATATCCCCTATCCTCTTTCAAGGACGTGGAGTTTGGTGTCAGTTTTGCCGAAAACCCTTCTGTGTCATTTGAAGAAAAAAATGAAGAGGAACCACATACCCGTAAGCTGATAGCATTGGATATGGGCATTCCCCTCTTGAGCCGTGATTTTTTCAACCTGGCTTTCTTTGCTGATATCCTGATCCAAACCCCAGGAGTATTCTCACCTCAACCTGCCTTAGCCACCCGCTATGGCCTTTTCGGTCATTCCAAGAGTTTCTTTCTCTTTAATACCAGTGTCACCGTACCCTCCTTCGGCTCCTACTACACAGACTATTTTGATTCGGGATTTGAAAATCTAACGCTTGTTGACAGAAATAAATCCATCCTGCATACAGGATCGATACGAATAGATGCAATGGCAGGGTTGAACTTCACCAGGCTGGGAGCGTACTTGAGAACAAGAATACGAAGCGATTATTCTGAAGGAGTTTTTTCTAACCATACATTCCAAGCTAATGCACGGATAGACAAACGCTTATTCAATATCGTTTCACTGGACTTGAGCTATGAAAAGCTTTATCCTACCAGTACTGATGAAGGGTTTTTAGAAGGTTTGTTTACACTATGCAATGTAGAAATTGCAGCATCAGCCATCATAAAGATTAAACCCTACTCATTTACGATCGGGATAGGCATGATTTTTGATGATCTGGCCCAATCGACGTTGCAAGTAGACACAGCAGTAAGGATTTCAATCCTATAGGGAGAAGATATGAGTTGGGGAAGAAAAAGAGTATGTCTTGCCTTGGTTATTGCATTGGTGATGGTACCAATAGCTGCTGAGGATTCTGTATTCATCGGAGATGGGGACATTGGTGCAATTCGTATGTTCGACAGCCAAGGCGTCGCCCTCGATGCAACCGTTGAAGTAGCCTCCAATATCGGAGAGGGTTGGATCATACACAATCCAGACTCCCCTATCCTCATCATTACCCCTAAGGGGTCCATCAATCTGTATGAAGATTCCATCCTCATAACAGGGGACCTCATCAGCGCCGACCCAAGCCTCTACCTGGTCAAAGGTAAGGCAACGTTCAACACCTACGATATGGGGAATGGCACTCTACACGTATCAACACCTGTCTCCCTCTTCAAGCTTACCGGTGATGGTGAGATGTTTGTCATCACCGACGACAGTGAAGAGTCTGTGACAGTGTTCAGCGGGGATGCCACCTCTTACAACTCCATCACAGGCGCCACGCGTACCATCGGCACATTTCAAAAGCTGGGTATGCACGAGGGTAGGGCAAAGGCCAAGCCTATTGCTACAGGCTACTACCTTACCTACGCCACATACCCCGACCTCATGCTGGCAAAACAACTGCTGAGCGATATGGCTGCAATTGAGACTCCTCAAATCCCCAAGTTCTCTTCTGTACTGCAGAAGCCACAACAACCAGAGCCCCCTGTTCTGGCACAAGGGGTGACCATCATGCCGGCAAAAACCCCTTCTTTTGTCTCTAGTGAGGTATCTGAAACCAGCAAGCTATCAAAGCCATACTCCCTCTCTGTAACAAGTGAACCCATCAAAGTACCACCCATCCCGCAAACACTTACCTCGTACCTCATACCCCAACCAAAAAGTCGCATCATTGTGACCGTACGAGCGTTAGCCCCTGAGGTCCCTACGCTCGTAGAAGCTGAAACAGAGAGTGCGGCCATACCTTTGCCTCCCTCACTACTCAGACCCAACACATCAGTCCTCCCTGAAGTAACAAAGAACATAGCTACTGCTGTTGAAGCTATGGAGGCTGAAACCATACCTGAGAAGCCTGAACTTCTCAGCATCAAAGCCACTATCCTTCCAGAGAGTGTGGAACCTCCTATGCAAACTCCTGAAACCGATCGAGAAGTAGCTGATACGGAGGGACCAAAGAGTGCCACCAGCGTGGAGAAACCCCAAGCCATCCTCTTTACTCAGGAAAAGGAACGCAAGGCGGGCTCCGTAGGATTGGAAGCTTCGTACAGTTTCCTCTTCGATGGAACTGACAATGACAGCCTCAGCCATACCCTTTCACTCAAACCGTATGTCACGTACAAGAGCTTTGCACTGACGTTACAATCTTCTGTCAGCACTGCAGACTTCGCAACTTTCACCTCAAACGTTACCCCATTGCCAACAGGAACCCTTGCAAAGATCTCCTACGGCTTCAAGTACATCTCATCCCTTCGTTTTGGCTATAGCTCCTCACCCTTCTTTCTTGCACTGGACAACAACCAGTATCACTCATTGCTGTCCGACCAGTATTTCGCCCCTCGTTTCGGAGAAAGCACTAAGCTAAGCCTGTTCAATAGGATTGAGATGGGCCCCTTCTCCACAAACATCTACTTTGATGACCTCTACCTGACAAACATCCTGGACAGTCCCAGCAAATTCCAGGTTGGATCTTTTGCCCTGGAGTATGCCAAAGCTGAAGGATACCGCTTCTCTGCATCCCTTGGTGCACTGGCAAAAATTGAAAATTCACCTTCAAGGGTAGTCAACCTCTACCCCCATGTGAACTTCCTCTTCCCCCTTGTTGATATTCGCACAACCCAGCTATCCTTGCTTGTCTCGGCCAGCGGGTACCTGCCGGTCTATCCAAACGTTGAATTTGAGGATTTCGTGGACCCTGCCCTCTCAACGCTGTTTCCCAACTACCAGGTGAGCGCAGGCCTCTCTCTGAAGCAAGGTCCCTTCTCAGCCAAGTTGCTGGGTTCCCTCAGAGAGGGTGAGAATCGAAACCTTTTGACCAGCGAACTCGCCTATGCGATCAAAACATCCTACGACTCTGTTGTTGATGTTTTTGCTGAAGCAGGATTTGCCGGAGAACATTTCAATGCCCGTCTGACAGTGAACCTACCATTTACCAATATTGCCCTAGCTTCTGTCACCGGAGAGTCGTACAAGGCTGATTTCAGCCAGCTCACCCTCTCCTACAAGCAAAAGGGCTTTACCTTCTCCTTTGGAGTACAGGAGGTGGGTATCTCAGAAACCATTAAGGACATCCTTGATGGCACCACTGCCCTTACCACCCTCTTTGGAGGAGCAAGGGCTACGTCCTTCTTCTCGGCAGGCTATTCTTTAGGTGATATTGCCATCAAGGCAAAGGTTGCCTACCCAGCTTCTCCTACGGTGTATACGACACCGAAGATTACCATTACAGCATCCTACAAGTTGGGAGTGCAATTCTAAAAGGATAGGGGCCTACGGGCCCTTTCCTTTTGCCCAAAAGCTATAAACATGCTACATTATTCCTATGAATATCAAACTGCTTGACCCTTTGGTGGCACAACGGATTGCTGCCGGGGAAGTTATAGAACGGCCATCTTCGGTGATGAGGGAACTCTTGGACAATGCCCTTGATGCAAACTCAACCAGCATAATTGCGAGTGTGGTGGAAGGGGGCTTGGAAGAGATCACCGTCATAGATGATGGTGATGGGATAGCAGAGGAAGATCTTCCCCTCCTTTGTGAAAGTCATGCCACCAGCAAGGTCTCTTCCTTTGATGACCTTTATCAGCTATCGACCATGGGTTTCAGAGGTGAGGCGCTGTATAGCATAGCATCTGTTTCCAAGATTACCATCGCCAGCAGCTACAAAGGCGCTAGGAGTGCAAGCATTCACGTTGACAATGGCCAGAAGGGGCCGGTAATACCAGGGGGTCCTGATAGGGGCACCAAGGTCACAGTAGAGGGTCTCTTCAAGGAGTTGCCAGCAAGGAGGCAGTTCCTCAAACGTCCCTCTACTGAGGCGACCATGTGTAAGAACATACTTTTGGAAAAGTCCCTTGCCTTTCCCAAACGCTCATTCAAGTTCTATACTGACGGCAAGCTCCGTCTCGACCTTCCCGCCACTTCAAGAAAGGGACGAATTCTCGATGCCCTCTCCACCAGCCAGAACATCGTAGCCAGTGAGATGCTTGAACTTTATGAGAGTGCAGCACGTTTCAGCCTCTATGCAGTCTCCTCCTCCCCCGCTCTGTTCCGTAGTGACCGCTCCCACATAAAAATCTATATCAATGACCGGCCAATTGAGGACTTCGCACTGGTCCAGGCAGTTACCTATGGCTATGGGGAACTGTTGCCCGGGGGATCGTTTCCCTACTGTTACCTCTTCATCACTGTGGATCCGACACTCGTGGACTTCAATATCCACCCTACCAAACGGGAAGCCAAGCTACGCAACAAGGCTGAAATCCATCACCAGATAGTCTCCATGATAGCAAGCCAAGTAAAAAGAACCTTACCGCGTCTTATCAAGGAGGTGCAGGAAAACCTTACAGAACGAAAAGACAGTGTATTTACAACCCCAAATCACTCAAGTTTCTCTCCTAGCTCGTATAGCCAATCTTCGCACGAAAAAGGGGGTACCTACGCCCCCCAAAGCAAACCCTCAGACCCCCTCTGGTTTCAGAAGGCTAAAGAAGCCCTTCAGGAGAACAGGATGGAGACCTCACGAAAAAGCGAAGAGGTGGACATCTGGGCTGAACAGACACAAGAGGAGAGCTTCACCTACCTTGGCCAAGCCTTCAATCTCTTTCTGGTAGCACAAAAAGGGGATGATCTCTTTCTTGTCGACCAGCATGCTGCACATGAACGGATTCTCTTTGATAAGGTCAGACTTCGTCAGGATGTGCAGTCCTTGATGATACCGGTGGAGTTTGAAGTTGAAAGGGATGTCGATGTCTATTTGCAGGAAAAACTTGATGTCTATCTGAATCTGGGTATCAAGCTTGAAAGGCAGGGGCCTCTGCTCTGGCAGCTTCTTACCATTCCAGCTATGTATAGGGCAATTGAAAAAGAGGTTGTTCTCTTTGTCCAGAACCATGCTGGTGACGCCAAGGAGATAGAGAAGGGCCTCTATGCCATAGTGGCCTGTCATGCAGCCATAAAGAGCGGAGATAACGTGGAGCGCACCACTGCAATAGAGCTGCTTAGGCAGGTATTTGCCTTGGAAGAGCCCACCTGTCCCCACGGCAGGACCTTTGTAGTGAGACTCAACAAGGACGAGCTGGCAAAGGCTGTCGGAAGGACCTAAAGCTCATACCAGACAAGAAGGTTAGCCTTAGAGCTTTCATCGTACCAAGCGAGGCCAACAAGCGACACCCTGTCCCACTTGGCATAGAGGGAGGTGAGGTCTATCATCTGTTCTGTGGTGGTGCTCCTATGGAGCACTCCCCTCTTTTCGTCAAGAAGTTGCAGAGCACATTCGGCTATTCTCTCATCAAGAAGCAGTGTTCCCTCTACTGCATCAAACAGGTTCTGGTATGAAGGGGCTTCTGATCCCCTCGTTATGGTGAAATGTTCGCTTATGGTGCGCCCATCAGAGTTGAGGATACGCACAAGCCACTGGCCTTGGGGGATAGGGACACGCTGGCCAAGAGAGAGAGAGCCCCTCCCATAGTAGCTCTCCTTGTCCAGACTTCGCTTTTCAGCTGGGAAAATCCAGGAGTTGAGCCCATCAGGGGAGGTGATCTCCATCTGCAGAAAGGCATTCTCCTCGCTCTCTATAAAAAGACTCAAGCTCTCATAGCTCGCAGTAAGCGAGCCATCCCTATCATAGTGACGGACAGAGTTCAGAGCTGGGTGTATGTCCAGAACAGAGAAAGGAGGACGGGAGCAGGAAAAGAAACAGGACAAGACAAGCAAACTACCTAGAACAATATGCAGCCTTGTCCTCATGGTTACAGAGCCTGAGCCGTGAGAAAGGAGCGTACAGGATTGGCATAAGCGTTAAGTGCATACAACCTCACATCATCCTTCTGGTTCTTGAAGCGAGCAAGGAAGGCCTCAGAATCAAAATCAGCATACCTTTCCTTGAACCTATCGGTCTTCTCCAGGTAGTCATAGGCAAAGCAGTTGGTGGGCCAGAGCTTATAGGAGAGATGGATCTGTCTGTCAATCTCAGAGGCAACCTCATCAGAATTTTCAAA
Source organism: uncultured Sphaerochaeta sp. (assembly GCA_964431005.1). Classification (GTDB taxonomy): domain Bacteria; phylum Spirochaetota; class Spirochaetia; order Sphaerochaetales; family Sphaerochaetaceae; genus Sphaerochaeta. The sequence continues at coordinate 7,262 of CAYSIH010000056.1, forward strand.
AGCACCCTTAAGAGGTTCGCCAAATGCAATATGGATCCTTCCCTTATACCCCTTCAGACCTCGCGATATGCTGATGAGATCCTCATATTTCTTTTTGGGTTTCTCTCCCCGTTTCAGCCTTCCCACCTCTTCCACTGCCTTGATGATATCACAAGGGTCATATTCATAGCTTACCGAGATAGGAACGATACTACAGCTGTTGATAACATCACTGAAGAGTGCTCCTCCCTTTCGCTTTTGCGATAGGTGGAGCATCTTTATGATGGCGGGGGTAGTGACATCAAGGCCATCTTTTGCCCGACCACTCTTCTGAGCTACCCAGATTGAGGTGTTCATCTCAGTGATAAGCTCGATAAAATAGTTGCTGAGCCTGATGGACTCCATATACTTCTCTCGCATAGGTAGGGTACGTTTGACTGTCACTCCACCGTTGAGCTTGAAGATGTCTGTGACATACTGATTTGTCAAAAGGTTGTCGCCAATAGCCATCTCACAGGTTATCTGATCATCTTTGATGAGCAGATAGTCGATGAGGGCAAAATCGAGAACAATGTCACGATGGTTGCTTATATACAGGTGTGCCCTCTTTTTATCAATGCCTTCCAACCCACTGGAAGTAAAGGCATCTGCACTTTTTTGCAAAACTGCAGGCAAGAAAAATCCAACAGATACATCCCGCTGAAAATCATTGTATGAATGTATTGTGTGAAATACCTGCATCAGCTTGTCAGCATACAAGTCATTCAAAGCACGTTGTTCCGCTGTTTCGGAGGGGAGGAAACCTGAGAGGATTTTCAAAAGCCCCTGTTTGTCAGCAACTACCCTTTTTAGAGCCTCTATTACATCATCTCCACGATACGGAGCAATATCCTTATAATTCTCTATAACCATAGTCAGTCCTTTTTAGCATTCATCAGAGAGCGCATGTACTGGGTACGTTCCCACTTGGAAGGATCAGCTATTCTCTCTTGGGCCAGCTGACCATTAAAGTCAGCTATCCGAGTAAATTCATGTGCATCCATCCAGGAGGAGACTTCACTCTTCATCTTGGAAACTTGCGAAAGCCCTTCTTTCATGAGGACCGAACAGAGTTGTACAGTCTTTGCCCCTGCAAGCAGCTGCTTGATGACAGTGTCACCTGAGTGGATGCCGGTATTGGCACAAATGTCATAGCGCAACTCTTCACTCATCAGGGCAGTCCATCGAAGTGACTGGGCATACTCATCCTTATTGCTAAACATGTGAGCAGAGCCGAAGGTGAGACTCTTGGTGTCGATGTCCGGGCTAAAGAAACGGTTGAACAGCACAACACCGTCGATGGAGAGCTGGTCAAGCTTGTAAAGCAGGTTGGAGAGGGAAGAAAAATATGATCCCATCTTTAGGCTCAAGGGCACTTTGGTCTTCTTGCGTGCAGCCTTTACCAAGGAGAGGTAGTTCTTTTCTATGGCAGTGCCGTCAACTGCAATATCAGCTGCGACAACGTAGTGGTTCAGCTCGATAGCATCAGCCCCACAGGCGACAAAACGGTTGATGTACTCTATCCATGAGCCGCTTTCTCTGCAGTTTATGGAGGCGATGATAGGAATGTCCAGCGCCTTCTTGGCATTCTCAAGGAGAGTCAGGTGCTTGTCGATAGCCTGTTCCATGGAGGAGCCCTTCATGAAGCCGTAGGCGTCTGCATGTACGAGATACTCCTGTGTCTCATCAACAAGGGCATCGCTATCACCTTCTATCTGCTCTTCAAAGATGGATTTCAAGACCACAGCCCCGACTCCTGCATCTTCGCATTTTTTTAGGGAATCAAGGGTTGCAGTAAGAGGACTGCTCCCCACGATGATGGGGTTTTTAAGATCGAGACCCAAATATTTAGTTGACAAGTCTGCCATATGTTACTCCTCAAAACAGATATGCCGACATACACTGGTCGGCTAGAGGTAAGTATAGCATGAATAGAAGGCTTTCTCCATATGGATTGGATACGTTACGGTAGAGAAAAAATGCAGAAAGGTACCCTTTTACCGGTACCTTTCGTCTGCCATGAGTAGTGACTAGAGGATGTAGGGAATTCTAAAATTATGGGATTGATAGACTACAAAGGTCTCAACCTCCGAAATATCATCAATCTTATCCAACTCCTTCTTGAAGAAATCCAACAAGGTGAGTCCCTCATCCTCAGCAAGTACAAGCTGGACGATCAGGTCATAGCGACCGGTAACGACAGCAGCAGAGATAACCCCGCGGAGCTCAGCAAACTCCTTGGCCTTCTTCTCCAGATCCAAGGTCTTGAGTTTTACCCCCATCATGACCACCTGAAGGCCAGGTATCATCTCAGGGTTCACCAAGCCTGAGATCTCAAGGATACCTTCATCGACGAGCTTGTTTACCCGGGCTCGTACGGTATTCTCTGTAATGCTCAGCTCTTCCGCAATTGCACTGAAGGGCTTACGCCCATCATGCAGTTGCTTGATAATAGCCTTGTTCGTCTCGTCCATCTTTAACTTCATCATCACTTAACCATTCTTCCTCTCGAATTCTTTCATGAACTGGGCAAGATAGAGCACATCTTCCTTGGGAAGGGCGTTGT
>CAYSIH010000057.1:0-5743 GCA_964431005.1 uncultured Sphaerochaeta sp.
CAAACTCACTGCTTGTCTTTGATATCGAGTTGGTCGGAATAGACAACTAAAGCTCATTTCAAGCAACAGCAAAGGTCCCTCTGGGGACCTTTGTTGTTGTCTGGAAACATTGCCTGTATTGGCAGTGATGTGCGTGTTCTCTCTTGGATTGTTGCTTCATATGGATGGATTGGTTCACACCAATATTCGGTAAACATTTCCAAGCAACCTACAAATAAAAATAAGGGAGTGCATCGCCCCCCTTGTAAGAAACAGTATTTCCAAGCAAAACCACCCTCAGAGCGAGAATATCACCTTCTTCACATTCCTGTCATTAGCCATCTGCATGGAGTTCTTGTATGACTCGCCTTCCCGAAGGATGACAAAGCGCCCCTCTGTGGCCATGATTACGACACTGGGCACTTCGTTCTCCTCAAGGGAAAGCAACTCCTCCCCTTCGAGGATGCAGTGCAACTGGGTATGGTTCGCACGCTTTACCATGCTGTCGCTGCGTCCGGGATAGGAGAGCACCTCATAGGAGACTCCATCAACCTGGTATGAGCCTGGCTCATCCTGATACGGCAGACTCCTGTCCATGATGCCTATAACCCTCTCCAAAGAGGGGTATAGGCTCACATACCATTCCAAATTTTCTAGAATATCAAAGAGCATCAGATTCCCTTGCCCTTATGCTCGTTCCAAAGCTTCTCAAACGCTATGATCTGCTGAGCGCACCCTTCGATGCCAAGCTTGCTTGAATCAAGGCTCAAGTCGTAGGTTCTGCACATGCCCCATTTGCGGTCGCTATAGTAGTTGTAGAAGTTAGCCCTCTGCTTGTCTGCTTTTAGGCAGGTATCCTCAGCCTTATTCTTAGGCACTTCATACACTTCGACAGCACGCTCGATACGACGCTCCAGGTTGGCATGGATAAAGATGTTCAGGACATTTTCCTTATCACGCAAGATATAGTCGGCACATCGCCCTACTATGACGCAAGGGCCCTCTTCAGCCAAGCGCTTGATCGTCTTGCTCTGTATGAGAAAGAGCTGGTCATTGAGGGGCATCTCTGTGACACCAAGAGCTCCGCTGGCCATCGGGTAGTTACCCATGACCAAGGAGTAAAAGATACTGCTTGTAGCCTTCTCATCAGCGTTGGTGAACAAAGCTTCACTGAGGCCACTGTCTTGTGCACTAATGGCGATCAGTTCCTTATCGAAGAAAGGAATGCCAAGCTCTTCAGCCAAATTGCGTCCGACTTGCCTTCCGCCACTACCGAACTGCCTGCCAATCGTAAAAACTGTATGATTATCCATCTGCAGGTTCCTCCATTGGGTTCAGTATACCACATCAGAAGAGAAAAGCATAAAAAGAAGATATGTTCCCCATCAATTGCCCGCAAAGTAGGATGCAACTACCCTGGAAGGAGCCCCATCGCTATCGTCTAGGAGCATCGGCAGAGCTACCAGTGAGACTGTCCTCCCAATCACCCTATCCAGATTACAGAGGTTCTCCAAAATGAGAGCATCGTAGGAGAATATCAGGTGGTGGATGGGCAACCTCTCACTTGCCAGCTCATCACAGGAAGAGCTGTCAAAGCCAAACATCCGTACACCACGCTCCAATAGGAACAGTGTAGCCTCTTCTGTGAGTAGAGGGGGATCCTCAAAATACCGCTCGCTATTCCATCGCTCATCCCATCCAGTAGAGAAAAGCACCGCAGTTGCGTCAGAGGGAATGACTTTGACCTGTTCTTTGCCTATGCAGGGGAGTGCTTTGCAGTCAATGGCAAACGCTTTGTGGAAAAAGGATGAGAGATGGATAGAATCCAGGCTTGCACCCCCATCGATAAGGTGAGAGGGACTGTCCATATGTGTTGAGCTATGGCTACCAAAGCTCACGCACTTGAGACGAAAATGCTCTTTGTCCAAAGTTGCCCACTGTGAGACTAGGGTGGGAGGGTCCCCCGGATAAGGCCTATCTCCATCGGATATGGCATGGCTCAGATCGACAAATACTAAAGGGGGGTGAACATCACTCATTGCAAGCCCTCCGTTCTGGCATAATGAAAGAGATACTGCTGGGCAATACCTGCGTACGGTGCAAAAAAGGTGGGATCTTTACCAGGATACCAGCTTAGCATCACTTTTTTCATCCAGGTATCCATGGGAAAAGCCTCCATCCTATGAAAACCATAGAGCAGGATACACTCCCCTACCTTTGGCCCTACCCCCCTGATGGTCATCAACAAGGCCAGGGCATCCTCAAAGCCCAACGAAGGGACCTTTTCTAGGAGGCTGTGCTTGTCTCTGGCATCAAGGATATAGGGAGCCCGAAAACCCATACCCAGCTTACGCAGTTCCTCTTCTGTCGCCTCTTGCATCTGCCGTGCAGTGGGAAAGGTGTACCACGATTGGCCGACAGGGGTACCATAGGTCTTGGCCAAGGTGGAGTACATCTGGCGAATTCTGGCAATGTTGTTGTTTTGGCTCATGATAAAAGAGACAAGCACCTCCCAAGGATCCTGGTTAAGGATACGAAGCCCGCCAAACATCTCTACAGCGGCATCCAATTTTGGGTCAAGCAGAGAGAGGTGTTCATTGGCCTTTCCATACTCGCCGTCCATATCAAAATAGTGTGCAAGGGAGGCATCACCGCTAAGGGCAGAGAGGAAGGTCTCTGCAGTAAATTGCACATGTGAGCCATGGACAACTGACTGGAACAAGCCTTTCTCTTCTTTCCACCCAAAGCATTGGCCACAAAACAGTGTGGCATGGAGATCTATCGGATATTCCTTCATATGAGCACTCTAGCAGAGTGTTTACCCCTTAGACAAGAAGTAACAGACCACTGCCTGATGACATTTTTTTGTCATAGTTGACATAAATATAGAAAAGCAACTCTTTCTGATAGCTATTTTATCAACTGGAAGGTATTCTAAAAAGAGGAGGAACTAGAAGAAGCATGCACACTACGGACTTTTCTTACCCTATATGGATTACCAGGATTGTCGGTGCGAGTGGAGACAACCAACGAGTGGAAGAGATTGTCGCTCGCTATTCCCACTTGCTGTATTCTGCAGGCCCGATTCTCAAGCATGTGAGCCTTGATGAGCTTGTATGTATAGGCAACATACTGGCAAGCCTGCCCTCCTCTGGAGAAGTTTTTCTCGCACCTTATACTTTTGCAGACCTCCATCTCAGTGACAATCCCGAGATGCAATCTGTTTTTAACAAGCTGCCCTTCTCTTTGCAGTGCAAGATACTGGACACTGCCCGCCTCTATAGGGAGGCAGACCCTCCCTATGCAATGATCGCCCTCGATTGGGAGAGTGGCTCTGCCCAGCTACTGGCACTCTCTGCCAGACAAAGTGAGCTTGTCACTCTATCCCTAGCGTTTTTGACCGACCCTCTCACTGAGACCATGGTCGACGAACGCCACGAGAAGGCCAAAGCGTATCTGCTCTCCAGGAGCAAAGCATTGCTCCTGGAAGGGACAAGGGAGAAACGAGTCGGCATATATGAGGTTACGTGTAGTGACGAGCTGTTTGTCAACAAGGTGTTCGGTCCGATCCTTGATTGTCCCTTCGCCCTGGTGATGGGGGAGAGGAAAGATCAGTGGGGAAGATCCATCCCCATGCATATCAGTGAAACTGATGAAGAGAGGCTCCTTCGATCCCTTCGAACTTGAACAGGAGGTGGTTAAGCTGTGAACAGATAGCTTGCTTAGGCAAGATGACATTCATGCCCCTTCTATGCTAGCATGGCCCTTATGCAAAATAAACAACTGGGTGTACTCTATATAGTATTAAGCGGGTTCTTCTTTGCCATAATGATGCTCTTCGTCAAGCTTGCAGGGCCCCTTCCTGTCATGCAGAAGGCTTTGTTCCGCAATAGCATAGCCTTGGCCATAGCGCTGATAGTTCTCAGGAGGTCTAAAATCCGCTTCACTTGGAAGAGAGCCGACTTTCCCGTCCTGCTCTTGCGTGCTTTTGCCGGAACTATCGGCTTGGTCGCAAACTTCTATGCAGTGGACCACCTCATCCTCAGTGACGCCACCATACTCAACAAGCTCGCACCCTTCTTTGCCATCATCTTCAGCCTTATCTTTCTCAAGGAAAAAGTTTCCCCGATCCAGATTCTCCTGGTCCTTGGGGCATTTTTCGGAATCTCGCTCGTGGTGAAGCCTGCCTTCAGCAATACAGACCTGTTGCCCTATGTTATAGGCATACTGGGTGGCATAGGGGCAGGGGCCGCATACACCTGTGTACGGGTGCTGGGCAACAGAAAGATTCCAGCCCCGGTGATTGTGGCATTCTTCTCCCTCTTCTCCACCCTTGCAATCATCCCCTTTGTACTATTCGATCACCAGAGGATGCAGGCTTATCAAGTGCTGTATCTTCTTCTCGCCGGCATCACTGCGGCAGCAGGACAGTTCAGCGTGACCAAGGCGTACTCTTACGCCCCTGCAAAGGAGATATCGGTATTCGACTACACACAGGTACTCTTCGCCTCACTGCTATCCATTCTCATTTTCAGCGAATATCCTGATGCAATCAGTATCGTTGGCTATGTAGTGGTGATAGCAATGGCGACTTTGATGTTCTTCTATACCAAACGGAAGGCATGAGCCTTCCGTTTGGTTAGATACAATATAGTGTGTTTTTGCTTTATTGCCCTTCCGAGAAAAGCCAGGTTGAGAGATACCGCTCACCTGTATCCGGAAGCAAAACAACAATGGTCTTGCCTGCATGCTCCTTCTTGGCAGAGTAGGCAAGAGCGGCATCCAAGGCTGCCCCACTGGAGATGCCTACAAGCAGGCCCTCCATCTTGGCAGCCTGTCTCGCACGCTCACCCGACTTTGCATCTTCAGCGGTATATATCTCATCAATGACTTCTGTATCGAGAATGGAGGGAAGAAACCCTGCTCCTATGCCCTGTATCTTGTGTGGGCCCCCATGGCCTAGGGAGATGACAGGACTGGTAACAGGTTCCACTGCAACCACAAGGGTTTGCGGATTCTTCTCCTTAAGATAGCGCCCTACCCCGGTGATGGTCCCACCGGTACCGACCCCTGCAATGAAGATATCAACCTGATGACCGCTGTCTTCCCAGATCTCAGGTCCGGTATGCTCATAGTGAGCCTTGATATTATCCGTATTGTCAAACTGTGCAGGTATAAAAGAGTTGGGTATGGTCGAAGAGAGCTCCTCAGCCTTGGCAATGGCTCCCCTCATGCCCATGGAGCCGTCGGTAAGTACAAGTTCGGCTCCCAAGGCTGAGAGCAACTTGCGTCTCTCTATGCTCATGCTCTCAGGCATGGTTATGATGAGGCGATAGCCTTTTACCGCTGCTATATAGGCAAGCCCTACTCCGGTGTTCCCACTGGTCGGCTCGATTATCACCGAACCTTCCTTGAGGAACCCCTTCTTTTCGGCACCCTCGATCATAGAGAGGGCAATGCGGTCCTTTACACTGGAAAGGGGATTGAAGCTTTCCACTTTGGCAAGAATGGTCGCATGCCCGTCGTTGAGCCTGTTTATTCTCACCAAAGGGGTATTTCCAATTTTTTCTGTTATGTTTTCATATATGTTCGCACTCATCTGCTGCTCCTTGAGGTATAAGGCTACTGCTAAATCATAGTAATCCTATAGGATATTATGTAGTTATTCCTCTACCCCTGTCAACCCTCTAAGCTCTTAGATTATATAGGAGAACCACTCAGCTTTGGTCACATCTGCCAAGGTCACCCCTTCAAAGGTCTGCTT
>CAYSIH010000057.1:5843-6992 GCA_964431005.1 uncultured Sphaerochaeta sp.
CCCTGCCGGGCTGCTACCTGAGAAAGTGCTACTGGAAGATCACTGGCGTGCTCGGTCAGGTCCACGAGCAACCTTAGCCCATAGCGTCCACGAGTTGATACTTTCAAATCCCACCTCCAGCTTCAGATTCGATCAAATGGGAAGCCAGATCCTCGATCAATATCTGGTCGGAGAAATCGCTTACCGTATCTTGCAGCATAGACCATATCTGATGGGTCTTGCATGACTCGCTCTGCTCACAGTCTTCACAGGGAGTCGGAGTAAATATCCCTTCACTGGCTGAAAGCACTTCACCGCAGGTGATGTCTTTTCTGGCAAGGCGATATCCACCCTGCACACCTCGTTGAGACTCAACAAGGTTATACTTCTTTAGGGGAATCATGAGCTGCTCAAGATACCCACTGCTTATGCCAGTAGCCTCGCTTATCGAACGGATACTACAATTGCCTCTGCAAGTAGAGAGAAAAACCATAGTCTCCAAAGAATAACGACCTTTTGTAGATAATTTCATATCTAGAAGGTACCAGTACTTGGACCACACGTCAAGATTATACTTACGCACAGAGTAATGAACTGTACAACTCATAGCAACATCATTGGGTTTTGGAAAGAAATGCTACCCGAAGCGATAATAATATTCTCGAAGCTCAAAAGGAAGTGATTTTGGCAATGGAATCCAAAGTAAAATTATGGTAGACTCAATCCAATAGTTTATAAGGCAGACCCTATCCATGAACAGTCCAAAAACAATTCATACAATTGCTCCAATACCACAAGAGGTGGCATGAAGATGCTCATATCCTATCTGATATTCCTACACCTGGCAGGAGGTGCTGGGTACCTTTTGATAAAACGCTTGCGCATCCCTGCAGGGGCCCTTATAGGATCGCTTCTGGCTGCCATGGTTTTCAATGCCCTATACCCGGTCATCCCTACCTATCCAAAGGATCTGCGCATCGGTATCCAGATCCTTTCGGGGATAGTGATAGGAGCACGGTTTACCCAAGATGACATCAAGACCCTCAAGACTATGGTGCTTCCTGTGATCATCCTTGTCGTCATGCTGCTAACCATCAACTTGGGCTTCGCTTATCTGATGAGCTCTTTCACCACCCTCTCTTTCATGACCTCGTTCTTTGCCTGTGCCCC
>CAYSIH010000057.1:7092-9799 GCA_964431005.1 uncultured Sphaerochaeta sp.
TTGCATTTGTGATGCTGGGTATTCCAGCAGGGGCCATCTTGGGCTCGATATTTGCCATTGCACTGCTTAACCTAGCTACAAACAGTGCTGTCTACCCTGCCCCGCTGAGGCCGATGGTCCAGGTCTTTGCAGGATGTTATATCGGCAGCAAGGTGACGATACAGACACTGATAGGGGCAAGCGTACTGCTTCTGCCTGCACTGATCTTGCTTCTGGAACTCTTTGTCATGGCATTTCTTACAGCCTTTGTGCTGTATAAAGTCTGCCGCCTCAACTGGGCTACAGCAATATTCTCTGCAACGCCAGGTGGCATTACAGAGATGGCTCTCATCAGCGATGAACTGGGACTTGAAACCCCCAAGATAGTGGTTATGCACACCTTCAGGATTCTTGCAGTATTGGGGGTATTGCCCCTCATTGCCCAGTTCCTGGGCTGAGGGGACTTTGTCCCTTATGTGGGATTGTATAGGTTAGACGTGGGAAACTTCGGATCGCTGGTGACATTGAGCTCCAGTTTCCTTAAGCCTGAAGAGTCTCCAGATGAGGGGATATGGGTCATATGCACTTCACAGCCATGCAAAAGTGGCAGAAAAGCTGCTGCCTTTTTCGCCTCGCCGCTGATGGCACAACTCATCGCCAGGCAGATAAGCACCTCATCGAGGTTGAGGCTCACCCCTCTTCCTTTCAGCACATCACGCTTCATCTCTGTCACCGACTGCATGATGGCAGGGGATATGAGATCAACTTCATGGTCTATACCGGCCATGACCTTCACCGCATTGAGGATCAGGGCAGAGGAGGCATGCATCAAGGGAGAGTTGCACCCGGTGACTATCTTTCCATCGGGCAGTAGGATTGCAGCTGCGCAGACAATACCATTGATGCCCTTATTGCGCTTGATGCCTGCAAGCAGGGCCTCTGATGCGGCAGGAACAACTTCGCGGTCCTCAAAGGTGAGCTTTGCACTGGCCATGATAGATCGGCTACGCTCGACAGTCTTTTTGGTTCCAATGCCTTGCACATACTCACAAGCTGCGCGATAGTAGCGCCTGATGATCTCCTGCTGACCCGCTTTGCGGACCACCTCATCATCGATTATGCCAAAGCCACAGCGGTTCACTCCCATGTCTGTGGGGCTTTTGTATATGCACTCCTCCCCGGTAATCTTGCTGACGATGCGCTTAAGCAGCGGGTACGCCTCAAGGTCACGCGAGTAGTTTACGGTGATCTGGTTATGGGCACTGGCATGGAAATGGTCGATGAGAATCTTATCTCCGATATCAGCTGTTGCGCTTTCATACGCTATGTTTACCGGATGGTCGATGGGCAGATTCCAGATGGGAAAGGTCTCAAACTTAGAGTAGCCGCTTTTCCTGCCCTCCTTGAAATCATGATACATCTGAGAAAGGCAGGTACCGAGTTTACCCGAGCCGGGCCCTGGGGCAGTGACGATGACAACCGGACGATCGGTAGGAATGTATGGGTTTGCACCATAGCCCTCATCGCTGGCGATCAAATCTACATTGTTAGGGTACCCTGGTGTTGAGTGATGGATATAGACCGAGATGCCACGTTGCTCAAGAAGATTCTTAAACTGAATGGCCCCATTTTCCTCTTCAAAACGGGTGATGACCACTCGCGTCACCTCAAGTCCCCATTTGGCAAAGTCATCGATCATCTTAAACACGTCAGTATCGTACGTGATGCCAAAGTCACTACGCATCTTACGCCTTTCAATATCCCCTGCATGGATACAGATGATGACATCGATCTGATCCTTCAGGGACTGGAAGACACGCATCTTAACATTAGGGTCGAACCCAGGCAGAACCCTGGCTGCGTGGTAATCGAACAGCAGCTTGCCACCGCACTCAAGGTAGAGCTTGCCATCGTTCTGTTTCACCCGTTCGAGGATATAATGCCTTTGCTCTTCTAGGTACTTTTCGTTATCAAAGCCAATGGTGCCCACACCTGGTCTCCTTAATAAAATATCTGGCTTCCAATCTTCTTTGCGGTCTCAGCATCAAAGATCTTGGCTATGATCGCCAAGGAAAAAGCCACAGCACTACCAGCTGCCTGAGCGGTGATGACCGGTCCATCCGTTACAACCTTCTCATCCTCAAATACAAGACCTTCAAACTCACTGCCGGGAAAGCCGGTAACGCGCCTTCCATCCAAAAGACCAGTTTTTCCAAGCACCACAGAGGGGGCTGCACAAATGGCAGCAACCACACCTTTCTGACTTGTTTTTATGGCGAGTTCCAATACACGAAATGAGGATGCGAGGTTTTTGGAACCTTCGCCGCCTCCGGGAAGGACCAAGGCGTCATACTCCTCGGTACAATCGCTGAAAAGCTTGTCACAAACCACAGCGATGCCATGGGCCCCATGGATGGTAATGCCGCTCAACCCTGCAACAGTAACCTTTGCACCACTACGTCTGAGCAGGTCTATCGGAGTGATAGCCTCGATCTCTTCAAAACCTTCTGCCAAGATAACCAACACTGACGGAACCATATGGACCTCCTAAAGGGGAAGGGCATTGCCCTCCTCAAGTCGAGACTTGCGAAGCAGTTCACAAGCATGTATCAATATTCGTTCGGTCTCATCCCACCCGATGCAAGCATCGGTAACAGAGACACCATATTTCAATTTGGAAAGATCGGAAGGGATATCCTGTGATCCGCTGTAAAGATTGCTCTCCAGC
>CAYSIH010000058.1:0-9772 GCA_964431005.1 uncultured Sphaerochaeta sp.
TCTCCCCATTTTCAGCAATATATTAACTCATAGCATGTAGCCTAAAAAAGCAAGGCACTGCTTGTGCAGTGCCCACCTTTATTTCAACTTCATTATGCGATCGTATTATTCAGTAAAAAGTCTCAACACCTCATCTGCGTCCTTCGCCCCTTCAAGCATTCGTCTGAAGACATTGGACGTACAGGTTCTGGCAATGGAGGCCAAAAGCTCCACATGCGCCGAGGACGCAGAAGATGGGGCTAGAACCAGGAAGAAAATCCTGCTCTTCTGCCCATCGGGGGAGTCAAATTCGACAGGAAAACGACTGATGCCCACAACCATTGTCACATGCTTTATCACATTGGTCTTCGCATGAGGGATGGCGATGCCATTACCTATACCTGTAGATCCGAGGCTTTCACGGTTGAGCACAGCGTCCAGCATCTCATCAAACTGCTTGGAAGAGTACTCTTTGGCCTTAGCCACAACTTCAACAAGTTCGGTAATAATTCCCTGCTTGTCACTCGCAGTAAGGGGAACTTTAACCAAATCCTTGTCTAAAACATCCAGTAATATCATGTACTGCTCCTTACTCTTCGAACTCTAGCCAGATATCGTCATCGTCCCGAACCACCAAAACAGGGCAAGGTGACGTACGCATCATCCTATCAGTCTCACTGGAAAGTTCCTCTCGTCTTGAGCGGATATCAGTGATACCCCCAAGTACCAGAAGATCGGCCTTGTGCTCCTTGAGCAGTTGCCGCATCACCACGTGGATGGTCCCTTCCAACTTGACCGTTTCAATTTCCAATAGCTTCGTTGCCGCCAACTTGGCTACATGTCGCAAATATCTGTCCGCATCGGCTTGCAGATCACGCTGGTACTCATCACGCTCTATCGCAACAAAGATACCTGCCTTGACCAACTCGCTGAGAGCTTTCGTATTCACTACATATACTGCAGTAAGCTTGGCTCCATGTTCGGCTGCCAACTTGATGCCATACATTGCAGCGGTCATCGAACTCTCAGATCCGTCTAGATACACTACGATATCCTTAAACGGGACTCCCATGCGAACCTCCTTTGTCCATCGTATCATTAACTACGACGGCAGTCATCCTATTTTGGTTAGGATCAATGGCAATTTCTGCCTGTTCCATCCTGTCTTTGACCACTTTAAGTAGGATAAAGTTCTCCCTCTCCTGCTCTTCAATGCGTCCGTGCATCCAAGCGATCGTCTCCTGGTTATCAGGAATTACAATCTTTTCCAGGGCATTCACCTTTCGGATGGTCTTTTTGACCTCGCGCGCAAGGCGCATGATGGAGACTTTCAGCTCCGCCAGACGTCCCATCAGACTCAAGGTGGTACGGTACCGATCTATTGACAGTTCGGCGAGGATACTGGTCCCTTCACTGCTGAAATAGGGACTGTTGTCAGTGAAGGTGGTCTCGACCTTAGGTAGGGTCACACCCATTACCCTTCGTTTTCCCAATTCAATGGAATAGTCTATGTTGACAGCTCCGCTGAGATTGCCCACCCTAAGGCGTCCCATCTTCATGATGGCATCGCTTAGGGAAGCTTCAGCTTCCTTGAGAGCCTGAACAACCCTGCTTTCGTAGTCTACTGCCTGGTCTACCAGAGTAAGCAGTTCGGCTACAAGAATCGAACGCTTCTGGTCCAACAGTTCATATCCCAACTGGGCAAACTTCAGGTCATCAGCTAACTTGAGCAAGTTGCTCCGTGTAGGAGCAAGAGTGGTTTTCACGCTTCCTCCTATTTGCCGTAGTGCTCGGCTATCTCCTCATCGCTGAGACGCTGTAACTCCTCTGAAGGAAGTTTGCTCAGTGCCTCCCATCCGATGTCGAGAGTCTGTTCAATGCTTCGGTCTTCGGTAAAGCTCTGATTGACGAACTTGTGCTCAAAGAAATGCCCGAATTCCAGATACTGCTGATCAAGGGTCGTAAGCTCCTCTTCTCCAATGACAGAGGCAAGGTTCTGTACATCCTTCACATGACTGTAGGAAGCAAAGAGCTGATTTGCCAGATGAGGATGGTCCGCCCGTGTCATTCCCTCTCCGATGCCGTCCTTCATTAGACGGGACAGGGAAGGCAAGCAGTTGATGGGAGGATAGAGGCCACGGGCCTGCATCGACCGGTCAAAGACTATCTGGCCCTCGGTGATGTACCCGGTAAGGTCGGGTACCGGGTGGCTGATGTCATCGTTGGGCATCGTGAGGATGGGCAGTTGGGTGATGGAACCTCCCCTGCCTGTAATTTTGCCCGAGCGCTCGTACAGTTCTGCAAGATTGGAGTATAGGTACCCCGGATACCCCTTTCTGGAAGGGATCTCCCCGCGCAACGTCCCGATCTCACGCAGGGCCTCACAGTAGTTGGTCATGTCAGTCATGATGACCAGAACCTGTTTGCCCTTGTCGAAGGCAAGGTGCTCAGCAAGGGTGAGGGCTGTCTTGGGTGTGATGGTCCTTTCAATGGAGGGATCATCGGCAAGGGAGAGAAAAAGCGCCACATTGTCCAGCACTCCCGATTCTTCAAAACTGTCTATGAAATACTTGGCAACGTCATGCTTTACACCCATCGCCGCAAATACGATGCAAAAATCCCCCCCACTTCCCCGAACCTTTGCCTGACGGGCGATCTGGGCAGCAAGCTTGTTATGGTCCAGGCCGTTTCCACTGAAAATAGGTACCTTCTGACCCTGAATCAGGGTTGTCATGCCATCGATGACAGAGATTCCCGTCTGGATGAAGTCACGCGGATATTCTCGAGCTGTAGGATTGATGGGCTGGCCATTTACATCCTTCTCGACTGAGCCTTGGGGAATGGTCGAACCATCCCGGCTCTTTCCCAGGCCGTTCATGACACGCCCGAGCATCTGCTCCGACACAGGAAGCGTCAGGGGCTCACCCATGAAACGCATCCCGGTCCCCGGCAGGTTAAGCCCGTCAGTACCTTCGAACACCTGTACGACGACAACCTCATCACTGGTCTCAAGAACCTGACCGGAGCGGTGAGTGCCATCGGGAGCGGTAATCTCGACAAGTTCCCCATATCCCACTGGGTGGGTGTTTCGCATATATACCAAAGGCCCATCAATACGGGAAGTACCACGGTACTCCCGTCCTGATAACAGGTGACGGTCGGTATGCACAAGCAAAGTCTCTTCTTTAGTCCTCATAGATTCCCCCAAGCTGGTCGACGGAGCGCTCGAGGCGCAATTGCAGCTTATCAAATGCCGCCAAGTCTTCGTTTTCGATATTCAAACGCATCCTTGCTATCTCTTGGACTACCTTCAGGCGCCGTATCTTGACCATCGGCACACCCTTGGAAATTGCCTCGGATCCTTTCTGGTAATACTCCAAAATGATATCGAGCATCCTCACCTGCTTACCTACCGAACAGAACCGGTCGATCTCGTCGAACGCATTCTGTTGCAGGAAAGCTGTCTTGAACAGTGAACAGACCTCAAGGATGAAGTTTTGGCTATCGGGAAGCGCATCAGGACCGACCAGCTTGACGATCTGCTGTAAGCGCACTTCCTTTTGCAATAGTTCCATAATTCGTTGCCGGTTTATCTGCCAGGTGCCTTCACTATGCTGACTCCACCAAGGCTGCACCTCAGAAAGATACTCAGTATAGGAGTCTGTCCAGCTTATGGCAGGATAGTGACGACTGCTTGCCAAGCCACGGTCCAATCCCCAGAAACAACGGACAAACCGTTTGGTATGCTGGGTCACCGGCTCGGAGAAATCCCCTCCAGGAGGGCTGACAGCCCCAATGATGGAGACCGATCCAGTATCACCGGAAAGACACTGCATCAAACCTGCCCGTTCATAGAACTGGGCAATTCTTGTGGGAAGATAGGCTGGGAAGCCCTCTTCTGCTGGCATCTCCTCCATACGTCCGCTCAACTCTCTGAGCGCTTCAGCCCAACGGCTGGTGGAGTCGGCCATGATGGCAACGTGATAGCCCTGATCACGATAGTATTCAGCCATGGTGATGCCTGTATAGATACTTGCCTCACGTGCCGAAACCGGCATGTTGGAGGTATTGGCGATAAGCAGGGTGCGTTCCATCAGCGACTGGCCCGTACGGGGGTCGATGAGCAGGGGAAACTCTCTGAGCACGTCAGTCATTTCGTTACCACGTTCGCCACATCCGATATATACGATGATATCAGCATCACACCACTGGGCGATGGAGTGCTGAGTCATGGTCTTGCCTGTACCAAATCCACCTGGAATTGCTACAGTACCGCCCTTAGCGACTGGGAAGAGGGTATCAATGACCCTCATTCCAGTGATCAGAGGCTGTTTCAAGGGGAGACGATCATGAACAGGACGAGGAACCCTGATCGGCCAGCGTTGGGTCATCGTCAGTTTTTCCTCTTTACCGTCAGGAAGTACTACTGTAGCAATGACATCCTCAACTGTGAAAGAACCCTCGGCCACTATATTGGCAACAACGCATTCAGCGATGGATGGGGGGACCATGATCTTATGCACGACTCGTTCTGTTTCAACTACCTCTCCGATGGTCATACCACGGGTTAGGGAAGCGCCAACCTCTACCTTTGGCACAAAGAGCCATTGTTTCTCGTGATCCAGAGCTGGGAATGTGACTCCCCGGGAGATATAGGCTCCAGAGACTCCCATCAGTTTCTCCAACGGGCGCTGGATCCCATCATAGATTGTCCCTATCAGCCCAGGTCCCAGCTCTACGCTGAGACTCATGCCACTTCCATAGACATTGTCACCGGGGCATATTCCGGTGGCATCCTCATAGACCTGTACTGTAGCCAATCCATCGTGGAGTTTGACTACCTCGCCTATCAGTTGCTGTTCACCGATCCTGATCATCTCCATCATAGCGACGTCAGTGACGTCCTTGATGAGGATGACAGGGCCATTCACCCGTTTGACTTGTCCGACTATTCTGTCTTTCATGTATATTCCTGAATCATTGTCCTAATTACGCGGTCAAACCGTCTGAGACGGATCTCAACCTGATTGTTGAACGAAACTTTGTCATCCAACGAAGAGAGTACTACCCCTAAGTTTCTAATAGACCTGGGGTCCAAGCTTAAGATAACTTCTGAACCGGTATGTTTCTTCACCAGTTGAGCAGCTTCCTTAAGGTTTTTTTCCGTTACCGGACAAGCGCTGCTTGAGGAGACTTTCGCCTCCTTCAGATCAAGACCCAGTGCTGCTTCTGCTATCCACGAGGAGAGGTACGGCTTTATGGTCTTGCAATCCATCTTTTCACGGATACGGCGCATGACAGAGAGATAACTCTCGTCAATTTGTCTAAGGGAAGCTTTGCGTTTGACGCTGGCCATATTAGCCTGAAGTCGCAATTCAATCTGTTTCAGCTTTTGCTGGAATGCCTTCTGTTCGACCAAAATCTCCTCTTCGGCGCGCACATGCGCTTCAGCTAGGATTTTTTTGACCTGAAGACGGGCATCCTCTTCAGTTTTCTTTGCGTTCTCATCTGCTTGTCGGATAATCCCGTCAAGCAGTCGATTGTCTGTGACTTCCATAAGAAACCCCCTTTAGAGCGATACACCAATGGCTTGGTTTACCAGCGACCTGAGATCCGTATGCTTTCCATCGCCTCGTGAAGAAGGGATCTCCACCACAAGGGGAAACGATTCGGAAAAAAGATACTGGTCAACTGTCGGACGGATCATATTGGCAACCACATCAGTTATGATGATGATGCCATTGGCCCTATCCTCCAGCGCCTTATTCCAAGCCTGTCGAGCTTGTTCGGCATTTGTCGCCTGCATGCCGAATACACCGACAAGGGAGAACCCCAGTACGGTATCCTCGTCACCGATGACAAAATACTTCATTGTTAAGCCTTACCGAGAATCATCAGAGCTGTGATAAATCCAAAGACTACCAGACCTTCTGCAAGTGCGATGAAGATCAAAGCCTGACTGGCGATCTCAGGTCTCTCACTGATGGCTCCCATAGCAGCACTTCCCACCTTACCAATTGCCATGCCGGCTGCCAGGGCACCTACGCCAAAGGCAATGGCTGCACTGATACAGATGACAGCTATGCTATAGCTTCCAGCGGCTGCAGCTTCAGTCGTGGCAGCAAAAGCACTGGGTGCAAAGACAAAGCCGGATGCGAGCAACAGCAGCGCTGTGGCTGCAAAAGTCATCGATACTTTCTTTTTAAATGCGATACTGGTCATATTGACCCTCCTAAAAAAACTTCCTATTTTTGATCAGTAAATGGTGTCTTCAAGCCGACTGGCTCATACGCAACACCCTTTCCTGTGAAATACCTTGAGAAAAATTCATAGTAGTTGAGCCTCAAGGACTGGATACCTGAGCTCAAGCCTTCCAACACTATCACTAGTAAGTTGCCAAAAACCAATATGGCGATGGCCCCAAATCCAGTAGAGAGGGAGGAGAGACTTTTAAAAGACTCCATCAGAGCAGCATGGGCGATGCCCAGACCGGCGACACGCATAAAGGAGAGCGTATTGGATAGGTATCCACCAAATATCTCCAATATGTCAACAAGCCACTCCATGGTGGCATCCATAATGACCTTTCCTGCACTTTCCTTTTGACCTCCCTCTTTGACGGAGAGATAGTAGTCTAGGAATCCACGCAAGAACAGTAACAGGACTGTGACCGTAATGACAACCGGAATCCATGGATCGGATGGGAACTCCTTGTAGTTGCTCCCTACAAATCCAAAGCCCATATAAAGCCCTGTAGCAAAAAGGACGCCTCCAACTATACCATTCTTGTCCAAAGTCATCTTCAGCCAGGCCTTCTTTCGGAAAAGGTTGATCCAGTTCAAGATGAGACCGGTATAGATGACTACGATACCAAACTTAATCGTAATGGCAAGAATCCCGTAGACATCACGGACAGGACCTGTTGTAGCATGGCCTGCTACCACTGCGTCCAGGTTGAACCAGAGCGCAGGGAACAGGGCAAAGCCAAAGTAAGAACCGTAAAGGACACCAAAGAGCATTGAGGAGACACCGAGATAGGGCAACAGCTTACTGAGATTGCGACTGAGTATCCCATCTTCCTTCAGAGGATTTTTCTTGTAGCTGAGCTGGAGCAAGAATCCGACGAGCAGCAGGACAAAACCCTGCCCAACATCACCAAACATAAGGCCAAACATTATAAGATAGGCTATCATGACAAAAATGGTGGGGTTAACCGTCCCATACTCAGGGGTGCTGTAGTTGTTTACCAGCTTCTGGAAAGGTTCCAGGAGTTTCGGAGAGGTTACAGCAACAGGAACCTCTTCGCGAGGCATCTGGGTAGCTTCAGTCCATTCAATGACACATTGGCCTTCGCTGGAACTGAAGATAGCCTTGGTAACTTCATCGGCCTGGTCAGAGGGCACCCAGCCTGAAAAGAGTGTCGTATTTCGTGTGTAGGAGAAGTAGGATCGGATCTGATCACTGAGTTCGTTGAGCCTGAGATTCCCCCATATTGCAATGAGGGTGGAACTCTCGCTTTTTATGAGGGCATTTACCTCTGCTTCTATCTCCCCTCTTTGTAATGCGGCTTTGCGGTGCTCTTCCTCCAAGCGATGGGTAATGAGTGAGATGGCTTTTTTCTGAGCAGTGATATCACTGCTCTCTATCCAATCAAACTTGTCGAGAAGGGGTGTTACCTGTGAGCCATCCCTACGTAGGGTAAGGGAGATGTATTTTTTCCCATCCGCGTAAGGCTCAAGTATCCCTCCAACAGTTGCAAGTCTACTTGCAAGGTCTTCAGCTTTTCCATGCCCGATCTCCCCTACCCGAAGGTCCAGGTACTCGCCCTTATCCTCATCGATGTAGCGGTGCATCTCATCAAAGCCAAGCACCAGTTGGTTGCTTTCTTTCTGTTTGTCTTTCAGGAGTAACAGCTTCTTTCCTAGCGTATCCAATAGGGAGCCATACGCATCAAGGTCTGGCTTCTCCATATTCTTCACATCCAGCACATCAGAGGATGGCAGGGAAATTTGTCCCTGTCTGAGAAGCGCTTCAACGCGATGACGCATATCTTCTAAGGCGATGCGAGTGACGGAACTCGGGCGGGAACTGAGCTTCTCCATCTGTTGTGGCTCAAGCTTGTTGATGTGGACGAAATCCATCACCCCCATCTCCAAGAGACTCTTGACCACTGCATCGCTCATCTGTTCCAGAACCACGGCCGTAAGCAGTCTCATCGGCCTTGTAAACAAGTTCATGCTAATACCCCCCTGATATAATCCTCTTCATACCCGTAATACTTGCCGTTGAGAATAGCCTTGATCATGGTGTCCTCCTCTTTATATAGGAAGAAATAGGCTAGGCTGATCCCTATGGTAAAAGGTTCGGAAGCCAACATTTTTCTGTATACGGCCTTACGACGTTCATGCAGATATGCTTCAATGCGAAGGTTTTGCAAAGCCATGAGCTCATCCTGATGAACACTTCCCCGTTTGTCTTCGGAGATCTGTTTGAGAGTCTGATTCAGACCAGGATACAACTGTTCAATGACGGCAAAAGGATCGCGGTCCTCTGCAGAACTTTGTATAAAATTAAGTACACTCTTGTGCTTATATACCTTGCCCCAAGGCAAGAACAACGTTTCAAGTCTCTTAGAATCCATTTTATGAAACCAACCATAGCGAACCATCATCAAAAGATTCTTCAGGTCGATATCCACAAGAAAAACTGACTGGGCGACACTCTTGTCCTTAGATGAAAGCCTTTCGGTGCTTGCCATCATCTGTTCATACCACTGCAGGTCCAGCTTGTTCTCCAAGAGAAATAGCCCTTCATCATCCAACTGCTGTTCGGTGAAGTCGTTTACCACCTCACTGTAGGGAGTCTCCCTAAGTGTCTGGCAAACCCCTTCCCACGATGTGGCATTGATTAGGGCTGCCCAGTCAATGTCATTGAGAAGTTTTTCCTTAAAAAGGTATTCACTTCGGAAGCGCATGGGTCGCCTTCGTATGATGCTACCATACCAGAGCCGAATAGTATTTTTGAGATTATCAACTTCAATTTTTCCCAAGAGTGTCAACACAAATTCTGCAGGCTTACCCTCCAGATATTTGGCAACTTCCTGGTACATCTCCACCTCGTTATACAGAAGAGCAAGCTCCATCTGTTGGATGTCACCTGTCCTATCATAGGCGGTGGCAACTGAGGAGTGTGCACTGTCACGGATAACCGCTACGGCTTCAACAACACCCTTAGCCTTGAGAAGGTCTTCAATTATATGCGACTCGCGCATCAGACCAATCCTGGCTCGTAGCTTGGCATTGATAAACCCATAGAGGGAGGTGGGATTTTGTCTCATAATCTGGTTATATTTCCCCCAGCTCTGTTTTACAAATTTTTTCTGTTATGGTATCGGCAATCTTATCGAGGGTCGCTTCATCTAGGACTGAAGAAATATCAAGACTTGCCTCAAACTCTGATAATCGAAGATTCGCATCCTCTTCTGCCTGAAGCATGAGGGTACGGTTCTTTTCGCGTTCTTCCTTAAGGGCTGAACGGACAATTTCACCTGCCTGAAGTTGCGCATCAGTGAGCATATTGCGTGAGTTGGTATTGGCATCACGTATGATTTGTTGCGCTTTATCTTCAACTGAGAGAACTTCGTTGATTATATCGCTTCGCACGTTTGAACTTCCTTTATTTGCATGACAATGATGACTCTTATAATCGTACTTTTGCATACAAGTGTCAAGTGAAGTCAGAATGAGGAGCTTAAGGTGCGCTATAGTTCAAAGGGGGATCCTGTGATGTCTCC
>CAYSIH010000059.1:0-9673 GCA_964431005.1 uncultured Sphaerochaeta sp.
AATTTGAACTATTCATGAAGTAAGATATAATGGTTGAGAATAAATGAGGTTATGTGAATGAATAAAGAGAACGAGAATTATCAACCTACGCCATTACGAAGAGAAGCAATATATAAAATCATCAAAAATGATGGGATGGCACGGGTCATAGATTTGAGTGAACGGTTAAATGTAACTGGAGCGACAATAAGACGAGACCTTTTATATCTTAAGCAACAAGGGCTCATTGAACGAACCCATGGTGGTGCTGTAGCTGTTGACCGAGTTGATCGTGAACCACTGTTTGCCCAAAAAAGTTTGTTACACCGGTCCCAAAAGGATGCGATTGCAAAGAAGGCTGCATCCTTGATAGAAGATTATGACACCATTTTCCTAAATAGTGGATCAACAACATTACGCTTATTTCGGTATATCACTGCCAAGCATGTGAAAATAGTTACAAATAACGCTAGCTTTCCTAATGAAGATATTAATAGTGACGTCGAAATCATCTCAACCGGTGGTTTTTTTCGACAGGAATCACATACCCTCGTTGGAGAAGCAGCTCTCAACTCCATCACACAAGTGTATGCAATTAAATCTTTTATCGGTTTGGATGGGTTTGATGTTAAGTTAGGAATGACTACTCCAGTACAACCTGAAGCACATATCAACAGAATGATGATTGAACACACACGAGAACAGGTAATTGTACTTGCGGATAGTTCAAAGATAGGTAAAGTTTCAAACTTTTTTGTTGCTCCTATTACAGCAGCTCATATTATCATCACAGATGATGGGATCAGTGATGAAAAAAAAATAGAATTGGAAGGCTCAGGCTTACAAGTCATAGTATGTGAAACCGTGTAGCCAGACAGGACAGGATTTGCCCATTGGTACGCATCCGCATTCCTCCCTTGATCAGGATCAAAAAAAGAGAGGGCTGTATACCCTCTCCATCATGTTACATCATAATTGCCTGGTAATACATCAAATCCCAGAATTATCTTAAGGACAAAAGGGTTTTTATTCCTTCTGCGAATCCCTCTCCCCCTTTATGAGAGGTAATATAAGTTGGCAGCTGTTTCATCAAGTGGGCATACTCTGAAACATTTGCAACTCCCACACTTAAGGGGAAGTGGGAGAACATGGGTTCATCATTTGGAGAATCTCCAAAGAACAGCACCTGTTGCACATCATCATAGCCGTACTGTTCAGTCAGGAACCTACTTGCCATGCTGAGCTTGTCGTATGTACCCATCCAGGTATTAACATGAATGGAACTGATTTTCGCAATTGCTCCCATCTCCTCACAAATCTCTTTGATCCTTTCAGCACTCTCTATAGGCAAGCGAGGCTCTTCTTCAGCAAAATCAATCGCTATGTCAAACATACGTGCAAATTGATCCCCAGCAATTCTGGTCTGCGGGACTTCCCGGAGCACCCTCTCTTTGATTTTCTGAAGGGTGTGATGGGAATTTGAGACAGCGTTCTCGTCATACAAGCGGTGAAGGTGGCCCTCTATTTCCCAGAACACCAGTGCCCCATTTTCCCCGACGACTCCATGCACCGGCCACTGCCGTACAATAAGATCACACCATCCAGCAGGACGGCCTGTGATAGGCACGACTATCAAGCCTGCATCATAGGCCTGCCAAAGGGCAGAATATGCACAAGCAGGTAATTTCCCATCAGTGGTGATGGTGTCATCGATATCCATTAATACATATCGTATATTTCTTGCTTCTTGTGCTGTTAGCTCTGTAATGGGTCTCATTGTATTGTTTCTATCATTTTGTCTCGTTATCATACAGTTTTTTCCTGAATATGAAATTCTGAGAAGTATTTATCTGTATGAGCAAGGGTATGAACAATCGCGTCCATCCCTCCTATTTCATACATAAGGTCAAGAGAAGTATAGCGCTTTCGAATTAATTGCGCTATTCGAAGTCCTTTCTCAAGGGCTTCTCTTGAGAGTGCTATGGTAATGGGCTCAACCGGACAGTGAGCAAGAATAAACGTTTCCCTAAGTTCATTGAAAGGGATTATTTGGTGTGCAATACGATCTTTTATCTCATCCCATCTAGAAAGAATGAGCTCTCTTCTTTCAACACTGGCTCTTCCCCCTAGAAATTTGCTTCGAGCTACCTCAATTATTGTAGCCTTCATTGGGCTTGGATCTAAAAGCTGATCAAAATATGCCAATCTTTCACACCAAGAGACAGAAGCGAATTCTTGATACAATCGTTTTAGGTCTTTCTGATCAAGACTCAAGAGCTCTTCATAAAGGGCAGTTGTCGCAAGCGTTCCCAATGCTACCTTAAAGCCATGAGAGACCGGCTCTCCATCTACTGCCAAGTGATCCATCTCCCACACATGGCTCATTAAATGCTCTGCACCTGAAGCAGGACGACTATCGACATATTTTTTTATTGCATATCCTGTCTGTGCCAGGCCATCAAACAGCCTTTCAATCGCTTTTGGATTTCGCTCTGACAATGCTTGAGGTTCACTGATGTTGCGTCTCAAGTCCTTTTGGACCATGAGCCACACATCGGTATCAATTGGCTCAATACCTAATGAGTCTGCAATAATCCAGTCCGCCCCTGCTGTGATCTTTGCAGCGAGATCTCCATAGCCAGCAGCAATCATCGGAGATGGAGAAGCCTTAAGGATACTCGCATCAGCAACCAACACTGCTGGGGGTAAACAGTAAACCGTTTGCTTAAATCCCTCTACTGTGAGGGCAGAACCCGTAGAGGTATATCCGTCAACAGAGGGTGCTGTCGGGAATAACATATACTCACGTTTCAGCTCAAAGGAAGCAAGTTTGACCAAGTCATTTATTGTTCCCGATCCTACAACAATACCAATACTGGTAGCTTTCTGTTGTAATTTTTCTTTAACTAATACTACATTTTCATAATCGGCATAGACAGGCTGTTCTTTAGGAAAAAGAAACACCTCTGCCTTACCTTCAAATTGTGTAGAGATAAGCTCTCCTGCAGCAATCCACGTATTCTCATCCGCAAATATACAAGGAGTAGATGAGGATCCAAAGTAGGAATAAAAAACGCCTGGAACGTCTTTTATTGTCCCTTCCCCTATATTATATACTGATTCTTTTTCCATTCGACTCTCCTTGTACCTCTTCTGTTACACAGCAAAATAAATTCATCAAAATTTGATGATAAAAAGCCTCCCGAGGCTGCGTTAATACAGCCTACGGGAGGCATCTGTAATTACATAGCATCATCTATGGATACATACTCTTTCAAGCTGTTAGCGCTTGATTGATGTAAAAATGCTATTCCAATGATCCAAGACCTTTCTCTTGTTCTCAATTAACCACTCAACATCACGAGTAACCCATTTCAACTCTTCTGTTGCTGGAAGATATGGAGTGTTATACTCAGCTTTTGAGTTAGTAAAACGGAGTGTGCCGAGAGCATTTCCAAGATATGTCTGCCCTTCTGGGCTCATGAGGTAGTTGATCATCTTCTTGGCATTCTCTGGATTGGGAGCGTCCTTAATCATAGCACAACCAAATGCTGATGCACTGGTTCCCTCTTCAGGATAAACCATCTTAATGTTTGTAGCACCAGATTTCAGAAGTGTGGAAGCTCCATCTTCATAAGTCAGGCCAACAACATACTCACCAGACTGTACGCTTTTGAAAGCTACGGAACTTGAAGTTGAGATGATTACTCCATTACTGAGGAACTCTTCAATGTACTCCCATACTTCTGGGCTATCATGACCAAAGACTGCCATCATATTACTTACGTTATTCCAGGCAGAAGATGAGGAATTTGGATCTGGCATAACAATTTTGCCCTTGAGACGGGGATCTAGAAGGTCTGCATATCCTTTAATATCCATCCCTAACTCTGCTTCCAATTCAGTATTTACGCAAAACACAACAGAAGAGAGGTGATCTAGGCTGTAAAAACCATTGGTTGACCGATAATCAGGATATATATCTTCTTCATATTCAGTAAGCCAATGTTCAAATATGTCACTGTAAGCCATACCATCACTCTTACCGAGTCCACCCCACATCAAGTCACCTTGGGGGCGATGCTTTTCAGCGGATATTCGTGCTGTCAATTCTCCAGCAGAACCATTGACAACTTCAACATCAATTTCAGGATACTGTTCGCCAAAACCCTTCAACAGATTTGTCAAATCATTTTCAGTCATAGTTGCATAGAGTACTAGCTTGTTTCCATCTCCAGCAGCTGCTTCCTTATCCCCGGCGGCAAATAAGGGAAATACCCCTACAACCAACAGACACAACAAAGCAATCGTTAGCTTTTTCACGTACGTTTTTTTCATTAAATCCTCCTAAGAAATTCTAGATTCACTCACTAATGAGTTTTAAAATATAGCTACACTCATAGCTAGTATTTTCCCATATTTGTAACCGCTTACAGATCAATATCCTCAGCCTTACTGAAATAGAGATACAGCAGTAGTGACAGACTTGTTAGCACTGTGAGTACTGAAGCAAACGCACACGCTAAGCCATAGTTCCCACGGGATATTGCAACATATGAAGACATGGTCAACGTTATGCTTCGATTATTATAAAGAATGATCGAACTCGATAACTCAGTGACAATAGAAACCCAACTCAGGATAGCTCCTGATAAAATACCACTAGACATCATCGGAACAGTAATCTTGGAAAATGTCTTCAACTTAGAAGTTCCCAAACTAATAGAGGCCTCTTCAATACTTATAGGGATTTGCATCAGAGTTGCATTCGCAGCTCGGATTGAGTATGGCATCCTCCTAATAACAAATGAAATAATCAAAATAGTCATTGTTCCTGTAATCACTATTGGAGGTCTGCTAAATGCAATAACAAGTGCTATACCAATAACAGATCCAGGCAGGATATATGGAATCATGGAAAGGGTATCAATGACGTTATTTAGGACACTTCTCCGCCGTACAACGAGATACGCAATCAAAATCGAGAGAACAATAATGATGGCCAAAGAACCAAGTCCAAGGATAAGGGTATTGTTGATAGATCTTACGAGCAACTTGTCGATTGCAACCCGATAGTTATTCAAAGAATACCCCGGCTTGAAAATAGCCTGATCACTATTTCTAAATGAGAGATAAATTACGTAAAGCTGCGGAACAAATGCGATTGCAACCAACAGGTAACAATAGAGGTACATCAAAACCCCACGGACACCCTTTGGCTTTTTCTTCTCGATAGGTGTCAATGCACTAATCGAAAACTGATAATGACTTGTCGCCCATTTCTGTATGAAGAAAACAAGGGCAGTAATGACAATAGCAATAACGCTTATTGCTGCTGCAAAGTTATAGTCTGTCCCATGCTCACCTAAATACTGGTTATATATTTCAACAGGGAACGTTCTATATCCCTCACCAATCAGCAAAGGTGTCCCGAAATCTGCAAAAGCACGCATAAAAACCAATAGGCTTGCAGCAAGTACTGTAGGCATTGATAAATTCAGTATTACCCTAAAAAATCGCTTTACTCCTACACACCCCAAATTTGCCGATGCTTCAACCAACGATCTGTCGATATTCTTAAAGGCACCGTTCATATATATGAAAACCAAAGGAAAGAGCTTTAGTGCTTGAACAACTAAAATACCACCAAACCCATAAATGCTTCCCAACTTTATTCCTAATGTATTCTTAAAGAACTGAGTTATGATACCAGATCTTCCTAAAAGTAAAATCCATGAATAGGCACCAATAAATGGTGCGGACATTACACAAAGGATACTCATTACAAACAGTATTTTTGCTCCTTTAAGTCTATAAAAAGAGTAAAAATATGCAAAAGGAATACCAATAATTAGGGTAACAACAGTAATTGCTACAGTTACTTTGAAACTATTTATTATGGTCTGACTATAATAATTCTGTGAAAAGAATCGCACAAAATGCTTGAATGTCATCCCACTACTATCAGTATCTACTACAGATTGTCGCAAAATTCCAAACAGGGGAACAATAAGGAAAATTGCAAATAACACCAAGAATGTGAGGGTAATGCCTGACCACATATCCCATCGACGTTTTGTTTTTACCATACCACTCCCCCTACTCTGCTTTGACAATATCATTGTGAACGCCTTCTAAGATATTTTCTGATCCATCTTCTGTAAAAATATTTATCTTATCAATTTTCACACTTAAGGAGATTTCTGTTCCTGACTCGATAAAATTGTCAAATGAGGACTCTTCAATTGCTTCAGCGGATTCCCCTGTATCAAGGTGCATAAAATAGTGGGTATTCAAGCCAAGGAATATGCAATCATCAACAATTGCCCGAATTCCTTTGCCTTTCTCCCGATGTATGACAAACTCTTCAGGTCGTACGGAAACCAGTACCATTGCAGTTGTATCGATATCTTTTCTCACATGTTCAATAGGGAACTCAGCGGTGCCAATAATCAAGTGGTTCAGGGAATCTTTCTTGACAAGGTTTCCAGTAAAGATGTTTGTTCGACCAATAAATGTTGAAACAAACTTATTCGCAGGTCGTTGATATATATTCTGTGGAGTGCCTATGTGTTGGAGTATGCCATCCTTCATAACGCCAATACGATCAGAAATAGCCATAGCCTCTTCCTGGTCATGGGTGACATAGAGTGTTGTAATACCTACACTGTGCTGAATGTTCTTAATGACATTTCGCATTTCGACCCGTAACTTAGCATCAAGGTTCGAAAGAGGCTCATCCATTAGCAGTACATGGGGTTCGATACACAATGCTCGAGATAAGGCGACTCTTTGTTGCTGTCCACCGGACAACTTTGCTGGCATTCGCTCAGCGAGAGACTCAATTTGCATCAATTTGAGATACTCAAATGCTCGTTCTGTAATTTCCGTTTTCGGGAGGTTTCTATTTTTCAACCCAAATTCAACATTCTTCCGAACAGACAAATGAGGAAAAATAGCATAGTTCTGAAACACCATACCTATATTTCGTTTAGAAGGATCAAGATCATTAATTCTTTTATCATTAAAAAAGAAATCCCCACCCTCAATAGTATTAAAACCAGCTATCATACGCAACAATGTTGTTTTACCACAACCTGAGGGTCCCAGAAGGGTAAAGAATTCCCCTTCATTAATCTCTAGACTCAAATCAGGAATAATAACAGTATCACCAAATTGTTTCCTTGCGTGTTTGATGGTAATCTTCTCTTTCACGATCAATCCCCCCCACCTGTATCAAAAATAGACTTTTCAATACCAAAGCCTAAGCCACAAAATTGGCATTGTCAAGAAAAAAACAAAAACAAACTGAAATAAACATATAAAGAACCTTTTTTAGAAAAACCCTATGAGAATTGGATTTATACCTACTAATGGCATGGATATCACAATCATAATTACTGAATGTTTTATCATCCTGCTCTCTGTTCACACTAAAATAATGACGAACAGCCCTCCTATCCCAGAAAAATCGTCCACTATATGGATAATCAAACCACTAATGAAATCTTTTTCTTTACTGAATATCATTTTAGCCCTTTTTTGAATTAATTATGCATCAAAAAACACCTGCACCGGTTTCACATGTCAAAACACATCTACCTTCTTAAGCCTTTTTACTACGCATATTGTAGGTATTTATATATTTATACAGTACTTAGCATACTCAATATTCCTTAACTGCCCACTATTTTTCTTTCCTTGTTTTGAAGCATAAGCAACGGCTCTTACCTCTTAATTTTGCAGAAAGCATTACGTATATACTCTGATGTTAATACTTCTTCTGATTTCTCTTCCAGAAAACGATACAAACTGAATACAATCAGTTCATTTATTTTATATTCTTATATTGTAATGGTTTCCAGAATTTTGTTATTAATTTTTCACAAATTCATGATAAATATCATCCGGTTTTACTAAGTATATCAATTAATCATCAAATATTCTTCCTAAAAAAATACAAATAAAAGTAATTAAACATTTTTATTGACTTTCAAAGCTTGCTACTCAATAATATCTATTGATAAGAGCTGTTTTCCCAGCTCTTTCAAACGCTCAGATGGTATTTTTTGGGGGGGAGTACTCACTTTATACTATTAGGCATGTTTCCCTTCCATGTTGTTTTGACACTTCTCTTGTTCTATTCGTCCCCTGTATTGAGAATCAAAAACTCGTTGTAGTACTTCTAGATTTGAAGAGTAAATGAAATGTTTGTAAACAAAGGTGGTGTTTTTTTCTATGGATTCAAAATTGATTACATTAATTGCTTTGGATTTGGATGGTACGCTTACTGAACATCGTTCTAGCCTTGTAAACCCAAACAGAAGAATATTGGATTTGCTACGAAGCAAGTATAACCTTGTAATGGTAGGTGCCGGTGGTTGCGAACGCATCAGAAGACAAATGGGTGAATATCCTGTTGATATACTTGGAAACTACGGAATGGAACTGATGAAATGCGATTTGGACTTCAATACAGCAAAAATTGTAAACCAAGTTTGTATTGAACCGGATAAAGCATCAGTAAATTCACGCATTCTACAATTTAGGGATCATACTGGATATGATGACTATTGGGGACAACCTGTAGAATTCCATTCATCAGGAATGGTCACCTTCCCTCTACTGGGAACAGATGCTCCATTAGATGAGAAACTTGCATTCGACCGTAATAGGGATAAACGCAGAGCTCATTATGATTATGCAATTGACCTGTTTTCTGATTTTACCGTATTTATTGGGGGCTCTTCCTCATATGACCTAGTCCCTCGTCCGTACAATAAATATTATGCATTGGAGAATTACTGCACAGCATATGGATTCAAACAGTCAGAAATTGTCTATTTCGGTGACGACTGGACCCCTGGAGGAGGAGACTGGCACGTTAAGAATTCAGATATTCATTTTGTTGAAGTACCTGATTATTCCTCATTTGCCTTCAAATCAGATTTTTTATTGTAGGAATAACCCCATACAACCTCTTATGAGTCACATTACAAAAAGTCTTTACCTTTTCATGAGGTAAAGACTTTTCCATACTTGGCAGCAGTGCCTTACATTCGGGCACCTTCAGCAAGCAGTATCACAAACAATGTATATTCTCTTCTGAATCTGGCCTCACCGTGACATCGTGGAAAGGCTCCCATCACGAATAATGGCCTTCACATATGTAAGCAGGGAAGCTGCTGAGGCGAACGCAGCCAAGGCAAACACAACAGTAAGGCCGCTGGCAATTGGAGGGAGCCAAGAGGCTCCTCCAACCCAACGGGTAAGGGCGATATAAAGCACGCCCGCTGCTCCGCTGATGGCATAAAGCACAGCCTTCGACTTGCCCCAAATATTTGCAGCGACCGGTTTGCCTTTACCCATCATCAGCATCCTGATGAATAGGATGAGGAACTCCCGCCACATGATGATGATAAACGCCCATGAAGGCATTATCCCATAGGTAGAAAGACAGACGAAATAGGTAAGCCTGGAGAAGGTATCGGCAAAAGGATCCATTACCTTGCCCAGATCAGTGACCAGATTATATTTCCTTGCGATTATCCCATCCAGCAGGTCGCTCATCTCAGTGCAGAGCAACAACACGATGGTCAGGATGGAAGAGAGCTTGCCTAGCTCGGGCCCCACCCAAAGAGGCAGGTTGAATGAAATAAAAAACAGCGGGGCCATGATCAGGCGGGAAACAGTG
>CAYSIH010000060.1:0-9051 GCA_964431005.1 uncultured Sphaerochaeta sp.
AACCCCTCCAGCACCCACAGCCTGGGCCTTGCTGCCAAGGCGGCTGTTGAGGAGGCACGGGCCCAGGTAGCCTCCCTGATACACTGCACCCCTAGTGAGATTATCTTTACCAGTGGGGGAAGCGAATCAAACAACATGGTCCTCAAAGGTGTTGCCCATACCTATAAACAGAAGGGTAATCACATAATAACAAGCCAGATCGAACACCCTGCCATCATCGAGCCCTGCTCCTACCTGGAAGGCCTGGGCTATGAAATCAGCTATGTCCCGGTAGACAAATTTGGCATGGTAGACCCTTCCGATATAGAGCGCCTCATCACCGAAAGGACCATACTGGTCACCATCATGCACTCAAACAACGAGGTGGGGACGGTGCAGCCTATTGAAGCAATAGGCCGGATATGCAAAAAACACGGGGTGTTGTTTCATACCGATGCCTCCCAGTCGGCGGGGAAAGTCCCCCTCGATATACAAGGTCTTGGTGTCGACTTTCTTACCATAGCTGGTCACAAGCTCTATGCCCCAAAAGGCGTTGGAGCGTTATACATGAGAGAAGGCCTTCACATCGAGCCCCTAATCCACGGTGCTGGCCATGAAAATGGAAGGCGGGCAGGGACAGAGAACATCCTACTTGAAGTGGGATTGGGCAAGGCCTGTGAAGTTGCTTCAATTGCCCTCCAGAGTAGGGCTACCGAAGAACTCACCGCGTATTTTTACAAAAAATTACAAGAGAGTTTTACAGAGGTTATACACCTCAACGGGCATCCACAGAAGAGACTTCCCAATACACTTAATATCAGCTTTATAGGGTATGATGGGCATAAGGTCCTGGATGGCCTAAGCGATGTCGCTGCCTCTACAGGCTCCGCCTGCCATGCAGGGACTACCACCATATCCCCAGTATTGGCTGCTATGGGAGTCTCTGAAGCGGTCGGCCGGGGTGCTGTCCGCTTTAGCCTGGGCCGTCACACTACAAAAGAAGAGATAGACGCTGTACTAGCGAATTTACAAAACATCATACGGAGGTAACAGGGTGAAACTAGGAATTATCATTGAGACGAAAGAGGCTGAGAAAGCTTGGAATGCGATGAGGTTTGCCGTGACTGCCAAAAAGAGCGGACACGAGGTAAAGGTCTTCCTTATGGGTGAAGCTGTAGAGATTGAGACGCTCACAGTAGAAAAGTATGATGTTGCCGAGCAAGTTGCAACCTTTCATGAAATCGATGGGGAGATCCTCGCCTGTGGAACCTGCCTGCAATCAAGGAAGATGGGCGAAACTGAAGTGTGTCCCATCAGCACCATGATCGACTGTGTCCAGTTGGTGGAGTGGGCTGATAAGATGGTGACGTTCTGAGGCTATACCCATGGTGTTGCTAGACGCAATACATCCCGAACATAGCTTGTATTATACTGGTTCGTTGATTCTCCCAAAATTGAAGCGTGTAAGAGAACAACAGTTCTTCAAGAGGTGGTGATGCATGAACTGTAGGCTCTGCAATACGAAAACCCTAATTATCACACACCCCAAGCGGGGAGTCTACCGCTTCTGTCCAAGGTGTGAACTCATCACGCTCGACACTGCTCGCCATCCTAGCGATGAGGAGGCCTTCAAGGAGTACTGCCTGCATGAGAACTCCTCCCTTGATCCTCGCTATGTTGCCTATTTCAGGGATTTTATAGAAAGGGCTGTCCTCCCCTTTGCTCCAAAAGGGAGGACAGCCCTTGATTTTGGCAGTGGCCCGTCCCCAGTCCTGGCAACTCTGCTGGAAGGGGAGTATGGCTACCAGGCTGATTGCTATGATCTCTATTTCAGCCCGGAAAAGGTGTATCTGGGCAAGTCGTATGACCTCATCACCTCTACCGAGGTCATCGAGCATATTGCTGACCCTCTAGAAGTTTTTCGACTCCTCTCATCCCTGTTGGCCCCAGGGGGAGTCCTTTCGGTGATGACACGCCTACACCCCAGGGATGAAAAGCAGTTCCTCACTTGGCACTACATCCAGGAGAGGAGCCACATCACCTTCTACTCCGAGGTAACGCTTCTTCATCTCGCTTCACTGAGTGGCCTCTCTTTGCTCTATTCTGATGGAATTCAGTATGCTTGCTTTGGGAAGAACGCTTGTTCTTGAAGGCACATGGTAGTATCGTAGTACCTGGATGGAGTGCCTTGTGGGAGGCTTCCCGGGTAGCAGTATGGAGAGTAGGCAAGAGTCGGTTGGAAGTGACCTTTTTACTGGGCGGATAGTGCTTTTCATGATAAGTCAGAATCTCTCCCTGTTTGGCTCCTCTGTGGTGGGCTTTGCCATCATCTGGTATATAACCATCGAGACTTCTAGCGGTATCTGGCTTATGTTCGCCACCCTTGCCAATATGGTCCCCCACCTGATCATCTCCCTGTATAGCGGAGTATGGGCTGACCGTTACCGAAAGAAGTACCTCATCATGCTCAGCGATGGGTTCATCGCCCTGGTTACCCTTGTCCTGTTTGTCCTATTCCGCATGGGATACCAGCACCTTGAGCTGCTGTTGGTCGTCTCAGTCATACGGTCGCTAGGATCTGGCGTCCAAGGTCCTGCAGTTAGTGCCATCCTGCCCCAATTGGTTCCTAAGGAACACCTGACTCGTATCCAAGGGATAAACCAGAGCATATCAGCTGTGCTGTACATGCTCGCCCCTGCGATGGGAGGGATGGTCCTCGGTCTTATGGACCTCTCCTGGACGTTCCTCCTTGATGTGCTCACCGCCACCATAGCCCTGGTAATATTTATCTTTATCAAAGTTGATCCCATAAAACGTGCTAAGACGGATATCCCTGTGGTGCATGCCATGTTCGAAGGGTTGCGCTACACTTTTGGAAACTCAGTGTTGCGCACACTCATCATCTACTACTCGTTTGCCTTCTTCCTACTCACCCCAGCTGCCATCCTGACCCCTTTGTTGGTCGAGAGGAGCTTTGGCCCAGAGGTCTGGCGCCTGACGGTCAATGAGGTCTCCTGGACGATTGGGAATCTCATCGGAGGGATCCTGGTATCGCTTCGCGGACACTTCAACGACAAGGTGAAGGCTATCGCCATCTCCCTTATTGCCCTAGGCATAGGCTTTGCCCTGCTGGGACTCGCCCCCTTCTTCTCTCTCTACCTCCTGATCATGACCCTTGTAGGCATCTTCATGCCGATTCTCACCACAGCAGAGACGGTCATGATCCAGAAGATCACCCCGGCGAACAAGATGGGCAGGGTCTTCTCCATTGTCCAGGTCCTCTCAGGAAGCACCATACCCTTAGGGATGCTTGTCTATGGCCCCTTAGCTGACATAGTCTCCATAGAGAGCCTGCTCATCGTCTCTGGCGTCCTCATGGCCCTAGTCGGGCTGCTCTACCACAGAACCAACAAGAGAATGAGGGAGCAAGGGGTGTGGAAGGTATAGCATCATCATAAGACAGCACTGCATATATGCCTTACCTCTTCAGACAACACTAAGCTTGTACGAGGTGTCCCTTCTTGCTATAGTCAAATTCCTATTGTAATACTAGGAAGGAATACCAATGAACGAAATACCGAAGAAGCAGCAAAAGCTCTTTACGCCGAGCATATTACTTTTTCTCATTAGTCAGAACCTCTCTATCTTTGGCTCTTCTGTAGTTGCTTATTCCATTATCTGGTACGTAACCCTACAGACTTCCAGTGGAACCTGGATGATGGGTATCACCATCGCTTCGATGGTCCCACACCTTCTGATCTCCCTGTACAGTGGAGTCTGGGCAGACAGGTACAGCCGCAAGCTCCTGATCATGCTGAGCGACGGCTTCATAGCATTGGCTACCCTTGGCATGTTCATCCTCTTTAGGATGGGCTACAAGCATCTTGAGCTTCTTCTTGCCGTATCAGTGATACGTGCATTGGGATCGGGAATCCAAAGCCCTGCTGTAAATGCAATTTTTCCCCAGTTGGTACCAAAAGAACATCTTACCAGGATTCAGGGCATCAATCAGAGCTTTCGCTCTGTGTTGATGCTACTCTCCCCTGCAGTCGGTGGAGTAGTACTTAGCTTGATGGACCTCTCCTGGGCTTTTATGCTTGATGTCAGTACAGCGCTCATTGCCATTGTGATCTTTGCTTGCATCAAGGTTACACGCATTGAACGCAAAGATGGAGTCTTCTCCGTACGTAAGGATATGGCCGAAGGCCTCTCCTATACCTTTGGCAATCCAGTGCTGAAGAGGCTTGTCCTCTACTACGCCTTTGCCTACTTCCTTGTCACTCCTGCAGCTATCCTTACCCCCCTGTTGGTCGAACGAAGCTTTGGACCGGAGATTTGGAAACTGACAGCAAATGAGATTTCATGGACAGCCGGAAGTCTGGTAGGAGGGCTCTTCATTGCCCTTAAGGGGCAGTTCAAAGACAAGGTGAAGACCATAGCTCTTGCACTTGTGGGCTTTGGTCTTGGGTTTACCCTGTTGGGAATCGCCAAGCCTTTTGCCGCCTATCTTGCTGTTATGGGTTTTGTAGGCCTTTTCATGCCGATTTTGGCAACAGCAGAGACCGTCCTGATACAGGAGATCGTAGAGCCCACCAAGATGGGAAGGGTCTTCTCCATCGTTGACCTTATATCCAGCTTCTCCTTGCCCTTAGGGATCCTTCTGTATGGGCCTCTTGCCGATATCGTCTCCATAGAGAGCCTGCTTCTAGTCTCAGGGGTCCTGCTGGTGCTGGTGGGCTTTAGCTATTATAGGAGCAACCGTCTTATGGGAGCCAGAATAGCCCTAAACAGACAGTAAACATAAGAAAATATCCAAGCCTTTGCAAAGGAGTGTCTCAGTCTTCTGTTGTATCTGGTAACGACATATATGGGCAGCTCTTCTACCTTTCGATCATGGGCGGCCATACTTGTTTGCAATATAGGGATATCCATACGAGGCATACTCTTGCCAAAAAGCATCCTCGTCCTTGCTGGGGGGCGTTGGCTCAGAAACAGCAGGCTGGAGACAAGCCTCATGGGTGCTTCTGATATATTCGAGATGCTTTGAAAACCCTTGAAAAGCATGCTCTCCTTTTTGGGAGTTTACCAGGACCAAGGAGACCCCCTTTTCATCTTCAAACTCAGATAGGGAATCCTCAATGCCCCAAAAATCCCCAATAGTGATATCACCCGGACGGTCGAAGGAACAAAATGGACACGCATAACAGGAGGGGCGTAAGATCGTTCCCTTGAGGAAAAGATTGTAATAGGGAGAGGAAGGAGCATCCAACACGATGTTCCTTGAACCGAAATCGAGATTCAACAGAAGATGTCTCCACCCTTTGCTTTTGTCCCTGAATGTACAATTGATGAGGGGTTTTCCCTCTTGTTCTTCCACTTGCGCCACATACTCGCTAAAAATTTTGGCAGAGGGTACTCCATAGCAAAGAAGATCAACCAGAAGCAGCTTCTCATACTCTGTTTGCAGGTAGGCCCGCAGTCCTGCAACCTGACACGGGGTGCCAGTAAAGAGAACGTTCCTCCCATCTTTCAGGTCTTGCTGTACTTCTTTATAGACATTACCGAGGTCGCTTTGCACATACTTTGAGCCACGAAGCAGATCACGTTGCTTACTTGAAGTGGTGCGCATGTGGCAGACTTTCATACTGGTATCGTAGCCGGCGCCATATACTACACCGTGTTTCTCCAAGATATAGTCAGAGATAGCGGTAAACGCACCCCCTGAAGCACTCATGCTTCTGCTCTGATCATTTTGATGCTTGGCAGCGTAGACAAGGGTATCAGGGAATAGTTCAGCGCCTATCTGCTCGCCCTTGATAGCGGGACATGCCTGAAGGCATAGTCCGCAATCTATACATCTAGCTTCATCGACAATAGGGTAGAGAAACCCTTTTTCATCTGGTTCCATCCTGATGCATCCTACAGGACAAAGATGCTTGCATGCAGTGCAGCCAAAGCAGTGTTCTCCAACTGTTGAAATAGTATTCATCTTAGCCTCGCTTATGCTTTCACCTGCTACTATTCAACCTTTTGGATCTCCTGATAGTCCGAAAAAAGTACCTTCTCTACAAAGATTGGTACCAGATCAGGGTCAAACTGTATGCCCCTATAGGCATAGAGTTCTTCAATTGCCTCTTGGGGGGTGAGAGCTTTTTTGTATGCCCTGTCGCTGGTCATAGCGACATAGGAGTCTGCAATAGCAATCATCCTGGCAGGTTTGGGGATCTCAGTCCCCTTGAGTTTTTGTGGGTATCCTGTCCCATCCCACCTTTCATGGTGGTAGAGCACATACTCTGCAAAAGGAGCGTACTCTCCTACTGAACGGAGTATTGTGTATCCTATTTCGGGGTGGCGTTTCAGTTCGAGCCATTGGCCTTGGGTAAGGGTTTCCCTTTGGGAGAGGATGCTCTCGTCAATGGCAATCTTTCCCAGGTCATGTAGGCTCGCACCGCGTTCGACCTGCCAGACTTCATCCTTGGAGAAGCCCAGAGCCTGAGCGAAGCTCTTGCTCAACTGCCCTACCTTGATGCTGTGTTCCTTTTCCCACTGATTCAACTCAAACTGCTTGACCAGTAGGGTGTCTATAGCATGTTTCTTAAAAGAGGAACTTTTGGAAAGTTTCTCACTGTACATGCCATCTTCAGCAAGTTTGAAGGTCTCATCAAATGTTGCCAGATCTTTTTCCTTGACCGCATAGCCAAAGGAGACAGAGACACTGAGACCCCTAATCTCCTCATGACGCAGGGCCTCATTGAGACGCTCGACTATTATCTTGGCATTGAGGGCATCTGTTTTGGGGAGTAAGAGGATGAACTCGTCCCCTCCGAACCTGGTGATGATATCCCCTTCCCTGCAGGTCTTGCGAAATACTGCAGCAACTTTTTTCAGCAGCTGGTCCCCGGCATCATGGCCAAAGGCATCATTGGTAAGCTTAAGGCCGTTCACATCGCCAAGAACCAGGGTAAGGGGGTAGTAGGGCTCGCTATCTACTGTCTGCTTGATCTGTTCGTAGTAGCGACGGTTGAAGAGGCCGGTAAGGGGATCGCGGTAACTCAGCTGCAATATCTTATCCTGTTGTTTTTTCTGCTCGGTGCTGTCGCGGAAAACAAGGACCACGCCCTTAATGTTTTTGCTCTTATCCATGATGGGCGAGGCGCTGTCATCGATGTAGCGCTCCACCCCATCACGTGCTATGAGGATGGTGTCGTCTAGCAGGGTGACTGCAGTTCCCTGCTCCAATACCTTGGAGACAGGGTCTGGGCACTTAGACCGTTGCTGGGTACAGAGAATCTTGAAGACCTCTGTGAAGGGTCGTCCCCTAGCCTCATCAGCTCTCCATCCGGTCAAGTCTTCGGCAACTTTGTTCATGAAAAGAACCTTTGCCTCCCCATCGGTTGAGATGACACCATCACCAACAGAGAGGAGGGTAGTCTCAAACAGCTCCTTCTCATAGAACACCTGCTGTTCCAGGGCTTTGCGTTCGGTGATGTCATCCAAGATGATGGCGAACTGGCCTGGATAGGGGCAGTAGGTGGAAGCAAAGAAATACTTATTCAATACCTTGCTATAGGCCTCATACGAGGTGGATTTTCCCGTAGCGGCAACTTCACAGTTCCAATCTATCCAATACTCTTCTACATCGGGCATGATCTCTCGCAGCGTCTTGCCCACAAGCGACCCTTCTGGAGCATGCATATAATAATCAAAACTGGGGTTTGTTTTCAAAAAACGCACATCAGAAGCTTTACCCTCTTCATTGAAGATGACTTCACAGTGAGCTAGACCTTGGGTCATGGCGTCGATGAGCAGACGGTTGTACTCCTCACTCTTTTCCAAGGCGAATTGGGCTATCTTTCGCTTGTTGATGTCTGTATGGGTTCCTGTCATCAGCAGGGGCTTTCCCTCATCATTCCAGGAGATTACCTTCCCACGATCGTGGACCCAGAGCCAAGAGCCATCTTTGCACTTCATGCGCAGATCAAAGCTATAGAACTTCCTTGTCCCTTCCAAGACCTCATTCATAAGTTTTTTTGATATCTCATATTCATCGGGATGGATTCTGCTTTCCCATGTCTCAAACGTGACGGGGTAGAGCTCATCAAGGGTGTATCCTAATATTTCTGCCCACTTCTCGTTGATGGAAAGCGAGTTCTCTTGAACTTGCCACTCCCATGTGCCTACATTGGCTCCATCGATGACGTTGCTGTAGCGGTCCCGGCTATCCTTGAGCTGTTTCTGGTACGCCTCCTGTTCCTTTCTGTAGGCGGAGATCTTCAATACGGCCAAAAGACCTGTAAGGAAGACCACCAGCAGAATGAGTAAGGGTGCTAAGAAGGTGAGGATAGTGTCGTAGCGATACCACCTCTCCATTATCTTTTGTCGTATTGCAAGCTGTTGTTGGGCGCTTTGCCCTATGTTCTCGAGGATAGTAAGCTGATCAGTCGTGTAGTCTTTTGTCAGATGGAACTTATCAGTAAATTGGATCCCTCGAATAAAATCTTCAGGAGAGGATTCCATCAGGGAGCGCATCTCTAACATTGGCTCGATGACTGAGCTGTGCATAGCCAGAAATTTTTCAAGGAGGTTTGCAAGCCTCTGTTGTTGTTCTCCGTTGCCTTTTGTCAGAAAGGAGAGTTTGCTATGGTGTTGCACAAAAGAATCTATGTGCACGTCTATCTGGAGGCGTTCATCCTCTTCACCTGTCAGCAGGAAGGCTCGTTCGTGTAGGATGATATTTTGGTAGGCAATCTTCAGTGAAGCTGACTCATGTAGTATTTCATGAGTCTGTTCAACGAGTTCGTTGGTTTCCATAGCCTTGTTGTGCAAAATGACCTTAAAGGTCCCTATGCCCAACATCGTGAGTGCTATGAGGGAGAAGCCCACGATAAAACGGCGTACTAAGCTTCCTTTGTTTTCGATAGCGTTCCTTCCTAGTAGTGAGTGTAATAATACCTCTCTGTAGGATTGATAACAAGGGGTGGGTTTCTAAAAACCGCTTACGAAGTAAGTATGTACAAATGGTAGCAATACTAGAAAAGGGAAATCCTAGTAAAACACTAATAAAAATAAGTA
>CAYSIH010000061.1:0-8876 GCA_964431005.1 uncultured Sphaerochaeta sp.
GCTATGGCCCATAAAGGTGTCTCCTTCTACCTCCTAAATACGGCAAACAGGACGTTGGGAAGAACCCAGATGCGAGAATTGCGAAATGCAGTAGAGAAGGACAGCCGGCCCAAGATCTTCTTCTCGCACATGCCCCTCTACGGCAGTCCATCGTTGGTCTATTTTGTCTTGAGCGATACACAAGAAAGAGAAAATATCATCAACCTGATGGTTAAGAACAAAGGGATGCTCTACCTCGCAGGACATCATCATCAGGGAGATGTGCTGTATAGCTTCAGAAAGACAACTTCGGAGTTTATCTTAGGAGCATTCCATGGGAGAGATTCCCTTTTTGAAAAGACAAAACCCCGATGGTATCTCCTGTATTTCGATGCAGGGAATGCTACAATCACCATCACACGGTATCAGGTGGAAGAGAATAAAGAGATAACACAAAAAGTAATGGCTACCCTACCAGTTGAGTTATGATATATAACACTTCCCGCTTCCTCTATATACTTATGGTATGAAGAAGGAGAAAAGCTATGAAAAATAAACGTAAACCCTTTGGATTACTACTGATAGGTATCTTGTTGTTGCTCATGTGGGGAACGGGTTGTACAACCTCCTTGGGCTTGGGATTAGGGTTCGGCAGTGGAGGGACCTCCCTTGCACTGGGAGTCAGCACAACCCTGCCTAGGGAAGAGAAGACAGATATGTGGGAGATGCAGGGCTTTTCCTTGCCAAAGAAGGCAGGGGAACAGGTTACCCTTACTTTCCCCAAGGGGGGCTCTGCCAAGGGAAAGGTATGGGGCACAGACCTCTATGCCGAAAAATCCACCGTTGGCATGGCAGCTGTACATAGCGGGCTTATCACCTTTCAAGAAGGAGGAAGCGTGACGGTACAGAGGGAAG
The DNA here is from genome assembly GCA_964431005.1 of uncultured Sphaerochaeta sp. Lineage (GTDB taxonomy): Bacteria > Spirochaetota > Spirochaetia > Sphaerochaetales > Sphaerochaetaceae > Sphaerochaeta. The sequence continues at coordinate 895 of CAYSIH010000061.1, forward strand.
AGAAAGCAAAATCTTTCTTTGGGATCATCCGCCATGGGGTCAAGTCCTTATCCTTGAATAAGAAGTCAGGTGCCTTCTCATTCGTGAAGATAGATGACTGAAGCTTCTCTAGGGTAATTCTACCAGAAGCTTCTCAAACGCTTCTATGGCAATAGGCCTCTCGTAATAATAACCTTGAGCCAATGTGCAGCCCATCGCCTTGAGCATCTCTGCCTGCGAGCGGGTCTCCACCCCTTCAGCAATAACAAGGATTCCCAGATCATGGGCCATATCGATGATGCTATGTATGACTTTTTGACTACGGATATGGTCTTCCTCTTGCATAAGGAACTCACGGTCAAGCTTGAGATAGTCTATGGGGATGTTCTTAAGCATGTTCAAGGATGAGTATCCCGAGCCAAAATCATCAATGGATACACAAAAACCCTCCCTCCGCAGAGATTCGACCACTACCTTGAGTCGATCCAGATTCTTAAGGAAAATGTTCTCTGTAAGCTCGAACTCCAATAAGGTATGATCGAGGGAAAACTGACCAACCACTTGTAAAATATCGGATATGTAGTGGGGGTTATCAAGATGTGCACGCGACTGGTTTACAGATATGGGGAGCAGGGCCAACCCCTGCCCTTGCCACTGATAAAGCTTTTCACAAACTTTTCTTAGGACAAACATGTCAAGTTCGGTGATGAGATTATTCTCCTCAAGCACAGGAATAAACTGTAAGGGTGATAGGAATCCTCTTGTAGGATGATTCCATCTTACCAGAGCTTCAGCGCCTATCATCTCTTCAGTCATCATATTGAACTTCGGTTGAAGTAAGACAAAAAATTGATCTGTATCAAGGGCTTCCTGGAAATCCTTAATCAATTCACTTTCACCAAGCAGCTGTTTACGAATGGCATCGTCATAGACCATATACCTTCTACCATGGACACCCTTCAAATGGTCCAGGGCAAGAGCGGCCCTATCAATGCAGATGTTAACAGCTAGGGGACCCTGCATAAAGAAGATGCCTCCCTCTATCTCTAGTTTGAAGCGCGCTGTATCGGGCAGAGGTATCTGGTTCATTGTTGCAAGCAGCGCCTGCACCCGTTCTTCAGCTTCATCCTGTTTCAAAAACAATATGAACCTATCCACTTCTTTTCTGGCAAACAACTCATCCTTAGAGCAAAAAAGGGGAAGCGTAGAAGCTATCTGCTTGAGAAGAGTATCCCCGTAGGTGTACCCAAACAGGTCGTTGATGAGTTTGAAGCGGCGGACATTAAGAACGACACAGGCATATTTGGGTCCTTTTTTCTTTATGAGAATTTCTGCATTTTCTACAAATAGGGTATAATTAGCTATTCCGGTCAGCTGATCAATGTAGACAAGCTCAAGCAGGGAATACTCATACTTTTTTCGCCTAAGCAACGTACTATAGAGAAAAATGACTATCAATAGACCGAATATCACTGTCATTACCAAGGAGTATAGGGTTGTCTGTTTTTGTGTCTTCATTAGAAATGAAGTAGGAACTTCCAAAAGCAGATTCCAGCACTTTACCCCAACTGGGGCATAGGCCAAAATTCTGGGATTATTATTCCCTTCCAAATGGATGATACCACTTTTTTGTGTTGCAAACTTTTCTTGCAAACTTTCCAAAGGGATTCTTTTTGGAATAGACGCATTGCCAAGTTTCAGAATCATTGAGCCTTCACAGTCCATTAGGTGCATGGTACCTTCGCCCTTAAATGATGGCAAAAGCAGGTATTTCTCAAATTCTTGCGTCATGATACCAAAAGTAACAGCACCAACCACTACTCCCTTTTGGATAATCGGTTCGATATAAAAGAGTACCGGCTTGTTATACACCCTATCAATTAAGACATCTGATAGGATGGAATTGCCTTGCATTACAGAATTGAAGTAGTCGCGATCAGAGACGTCAAGATCACTGAACTGTTTGGAATACGCTTTTCCATTGGGAAGGATAAATCCAAAGCCCTGCATATCTCCCAATAAGGAATCTTCTGTGAGTTCTTCAACCCAGTACTCATGATCCAACTCATCAAGCCCGCTCAAAGCAAGGGCAATACCCTTGAGTTTGGCACGGTCTCCATCGAGTTTTTCTTTCAAGCGATCGGCACTTGCAATTGCCACTTCTTGTAAATAGAAGGAACTCTGTTGTTTTAGCAACAAATTGACCTGTCTGTTAAAAAAGAAAAATGAGATGACAACAAATACACTTATAACAAAAAAAATAATTGTCAGATGTAGTAGAGAAAATCTAGTACTTTTTTTCCCGATCCTACTTTCTTTAAGTGTTTTTTTAGCTGAGCTCTGATTCATACCTGAGAATTCTCCCCTTTATCGTGCAATCTAAAGGATATCTTATGAGTATAGAGGAGAAATCCCCTTACGAACAGGCACTTTGAGATTTGTAATGATATTTTCTTGATTCATATCAGACTCGATTATTATACCAGACCAGAAAAGCAGAAGGTGTTTTCTGTTTTTCTGGTAGAAGCTTCTCCAAGATTAAATTACGCTTGTTTTTTCCATTGGCATTGCCTATAGTCTCAAGCATGGTAGTACAATCATTCATGCAGATGTTGCCGATACTCGCACTTACTTTGGGCGGGTATATTTTCGCCAGGCTCTATCCCATCAATCTGGATACTCTGGTGGTGATCATCTCTGATCTGTTTATGCCTGCCCTTGTTTTCATATCCCTCTATAAAAGCGACATCCACGCCTCCGTTGTCCTAGATCTTATGGGTGCCACCACTGTTGTTGCACTACTACTTGCCCTCACTTCGCTCCTGTACGCAACAGTCTTCAAACTGGATAGGCGCTCCTTCATGCCCTCACTGATCTTTTTGAACTCGGGTTTCTTAGGTATCCCCTTGATGCAACTCTGGGGCGGAACGCCTGCGATGAACCTCATTGTCATCTACGACCAGGTACAGACTATCTTAATCTTTACCTTAGGCATACTCATCATTACAGGGGGCCTGACCAAGAAGTCTCTGAAATCAATTGTAAAATCCCCCATCCTCTGGGCAGTATTTGCCGGATTTCTCTTTCGCATCACAAACCTCTGCATCCCCGCTTCCCTTGTCACTACCTTTGAATTTGCAGGAGGGGCAGCACCTCCTTTGGCTGCCTTTATCCTAGGGGTCTCGCTAAAGAGTACCAAGTGGCATCTGAACTGGCATATTGCAGGAGGCCTCATCATCAAACTTGTGGGGGGATTCGTGTTCGCCCTCTTGGCAACCCGACTTTTTGGCATTACCGGTACGAGCAGAACCGTCGTCTTGGTAGCATCCACCCTCCCCTCAGCTGTGTTCTCCTCAGTGCTTCCCATCAGATATGGAGTTCCATCAGATTTTGGAAGCACCATGGTCATCGTCTCCACTATCCTGGGGATTATAACAATTCCGCTGAGTTTTCTGCTTGCTTCTTAATCCACAAAACAGATGTATTGTTGTATAGTTGGGTACAGACGTATTTTTCTGGGAGGCTTTATGAAAAAATGCAGCATCACTTTTTTAATTCTACTCGCAACAGCACTGCTTGGTGCGGTTGGAATCCAGGAGCAAATGAGCTCTGATACTATAAGGATAAAAACAGCTGAAACTGAACAGGAGTTCTTTACCCGATCAGTGCAGGAGTTCTCTGACCAACTGTTTTTCGCAAAAGAATTTGAAAAAGAAAATAGTATGCTCTCTCCCCTTTCGGTCTTGCTCGCCTTGGGGATGACCACCAATGGAGCTGATGGCTCCACCCTCTCCTCCATGCTTGATGTTCTGGTTTCAAAAAAGGGTACGCTTGAGCAGCTCAACGAAGCAAACTCTACCTATTTGGACAGTATACAAAACCTTAATGATGTTGAACTCAGCATTGCCAACAGCCTCTGGCTTAACAAGCTGATGCTTTTTGACCAAACGTTTCTCAATAAGACAAGAAATGTCTATCAAGCTTCTGCAAAAACCTTGGATTTCTCAGCAAAGAGCTCACTCACTGCCATCAATGACTGGGTCAATGTTGCGACTAGGGGCACCATCCCTACCATCCTTGATGGAATCGATCCCGCTTCCCTGATGTATCTTATCAATGCGGTCTACTTCAAGGGGGACTGGATGCTTCCCTTTACCAAGGAAAGCACGTATGAGCAGGATTTCTTTTTGGAAGGCAAAAGCGTAGGCGTACCATTCATGCACCAGAGCGTACAACTGCCGTATGCCAAGGCAATGGATGCCCAGATGCTGTTGATGCCTTACACCAACAGCCGTTTTGCTCTTGTCGCTGTGCTTCCGCCAGCAGATACTGATCTTTCTTCCTGGCTTGCAACCCAAAAAGAAGAGGGGACCTTCACCAAACGGTTATTCGCCACTATGGATAGTTTGCAAGAGACACGCATGGAGCTCGCATTCCCTAAGTTTGAGAGCTCGTATAAAGACTCACTCGTTGATGAGTTGAAAGCAATGGGTATGAGAAAGCCTTTTGATGCGATGCAAGCTGACTTTTCCCGTATGACTGAGAATCGCAGCAAAGAGCTTGTAATTGGTGAGGTGTTGCACAAGACCTTCATCAGAGTTGATGAGAAGGGTTCAGAGGCAGCTGCTGTCACCTCCGTCATGATAAAGATGACCAGCATGCCCATCCGGGAGCAGTTGGAACTGACATTTGACCGCCCCTTCTTCTACGCCATCATCGATAGGGAAGCTAGGATTCCCCTATTTATGGGTACGATGGAGAATCCTCTAGAAGAGTAAAGGTGATCAGGACTCTGGCAGTTCCCTCGTCAGGGAGTATTCGAAAGCCCTGTCCTGGTAGTAACCGCGTTTTTCGTTGGGCATAAGGACTGCCATCCTAAGCATGATCTCATCAATAAGAGCTTCTCGGGTGGCTGCATCAACGCGACCACCCTTCTGGATAATCTCAAAGGGTTTTCCTACTGCGATGGTGATGGGTGTACGCTTCAGGCGTTTGATATTCTCAGCAAAGCTAGAGAAGCCCAAGACTATCACAGGAAGCATGGGTGCATCCTTCTTGTGGGCAATGAAGGCTACTCCTGCCCTGCCCTGCTGTAGCTTCTCATCCTTGCTTCTGGTCCCTTCTGGGGCCATGGCAAGGATTTCGTTACGATCTAGGGCGGAGAAGCACGCTTCCATGGTATCGCGGCCCATATTCCCTCGGTCTACCGGTATGCTTCTCCAAGAATTCATAACCCAGCCAAGGAATTTGTTGTTCCACAACTCCTTCTTTGCCATGGCAAGTAAGTTTCTTGGTCTTAGCAAGACATAGAGCATAGGACCATCCAAGACGTAGGTATGGTTGACCAGCATGAGAAGCGGTCCTTCTTGGGGAACTTTTTTCAGTTCTTCACGGTTTATGCGACAGGTAGCCCTGAAAAAACCTCGCAACACTATATTGATAACTCTTTCCGATACTTTCATGAGTAAACTATAGCAGAGAGATGTGAGTCGGCAAAGGGAAAAGTAAGAATTCATCCGTTTACGTGATGAGTTTCTTTATGATATGCTACAAGAAGTACTTGCACCTAGGAGCTTATGATATGGAAACAAGAACATTTGAAAAAATAGGTATCACTACCTCTCTGTTGGGCTTTGGTGCGATGCGCCTTCCTCTTACACAGGATGGAGCTATAGATGAACCGGTGGCAGAGGAGATGATGGATCTGGCAATAACTGCCGGTGTGAACTACATCGATACAGCCTATCCCTATCATGGGGGTACAAGTGAAGCTTTTGTAGGAAAGGTCTTGAAGAAGTATCCAAGAAAATCATTGTTCCTTGCAACTAAGCTTCCCTGCTGGCAGGTCACATCCCTTGATGATGCCAAAAGGATATTCGCTGAACAGCTTGTACGATTGGAAGTGGAGTATGTGGACTTCTATCTGCTGCATTCCATCGATGGTGCGATGTACGACAAAATGGTAGATCTTGGCATACTCACCTACCTCGAAGAACTCAAGAAGGAAGGGAAAATCAGAAACATAGGATTCTCCTTCCACTCCATCTATGAGGATTTTGAACGAATCCTCGAAAGCTATGATTGGGATTTCTGTCAGATACAGTATAACTACCTCGATACTGAGGAGCAGGCAGGCACTAAGGGGTATCTGCTTGCCCAGAAGTTGGACATCCCTGTCATTGTTATGGAACCGATCAAGGGGGGCTCCCTTGCATCACTTCCCCCGGATCTCCAGCACCACCTCAACAACCTAGATGCCAATGCTACACCATCTTCTTTTGCCTTGCGATGGGTAGGCAGTCATCCCTATGTAAAGGTAATTCTTAGTGGTATGTCCACCCTCGAGCAGGTAGCAGACAACCTCAGGACATTTACTGATTTTGAAAAGCTTGAGGAAAAGGAGTATGTAGCACTGGACGAGATCGGGGATACCATGCGCAGCAGGGTCGGCAATGGGTGTACAGGGTGCAAGTACTGCATGCCCTGCCCCTTCGGTGTTGATATCCCAGGGAATTTCGCCCTATGGAATAGGTATCGCATGTTTCAAAACTATGAGATGGTCAAAAAAGAGTGGGAAAACAAAGACAAGAGTGATTCGAAACCCCCTGTCTGTACCGAGTGTGGTCAGTGTGTCCCCCTCTGCCCGCAGAACATCAATATTCCAGAGGACCTGAAGAAGATGCAAGCAGAGCTTGAAGAGGCCAAGGCAAAGGGCAATTAATACCAGTATCAGGTACTAGCAACAAAGATTGGCGAGCCCTTTTCTCTGAGAAGGACTCGCCATTGTTTTCTCTTTGCTTTATGCTAAAGCAAAGAAAGAGAGAAGATAATGGAAGCAATACAAAGAGCAACTGGAGCCCTTTTGGGGATGTTTGTGGGGGATGCCTTAGGCATCCAGGCAGAAGGGAAAGAAGAAAAGATCCTCCTTGAGGAGTTTCCCCAAGGTATTGGGGAACTCTACGGCATAGAAAGAGAGTGGGGAGAGAGCGGAGATATTACCGATTGCAGTGTTTTAGGTATTCTTCTTTGTCAGAGCATTATTTCTCTCGAAGAGTATGATGCTGATCACGCCCTTGCATCCTATCGCCGATGGATTAAGCTTGAAAATCACTTGGTACGCCCTTCCCTAGAAGAGATATTTGATGGTGCTCCACTTGAAAACAGTGAGAACACCTTCGCCCTGATGCGGGTTGCCCCCATAGGTGTGGCAGGCACAAACAAGACAGAGAAAGAGATTGCCTCCATGGCTGAAGCGGAATGCATCATGACCAATCTTGACCAAATCTGTATTGATGCCAACAAGGTCCTATCTTGGGCAATTGCAGAGGCTATCAGAGGAGCAGATCATACTTTCAGACTTGCCAGCTACCTACTGGCTACTAGCAAAAAGTTTGGGCTTGAAGATGTTGTGGTAGAAACCATACAGAGAGCTATGGAAGCCAAAAGCTCACCAATAGGAAAACAGGAGTCAGTTCTTTACTCCTTAGAGCTTGCCTTATATGCATTTCTACACACCACCAGCTTCGAAGAGGGTATGCGCCTTGTGATTATGAAGGGAGGTTCGGCAAACGCCAATGCTTCTGTTTATGGTGCACTCGCTGGTGCATTTTATGGTGATGAAGAGATCCCTTCACGATGGAAGGAAGAGGTCGAAGTTCCGAATACTTTGGCCAGATACATCAAGAAGCAGACCACTGCCCGTAGAGAGAACCTCAGTTTGGAGTTTATGGCCGATACTATGGCGAAGAAACTGCTGGAGTTGTAAGTTCACATCCCATACCAAAAGAGTGACGAAGTACCGAAAAACCCAAGGATTATCTCTTTGGGTTTTCTAATTTCTCTTGAGTTATTCACTATTTCTTTACAGTATACTGAAATAAACTCAAAAAAAGCTTCTACTATATTGTTGTTTAATAAAGAATTATATTTATTTACACTCTTTCTTCAATTAGTTATTGACATATGTCGGTAATAGTCTTATAGTATAGATGAATCCGACATAT
>CAYSIH010000062.1:0-8642 GCA_964431005.1 uncultured Sphaerochaeta sp.
ATACACGCCTTGTTTCGCTCCCTCTGTTCCTTCAGCAGATCTGATACCTCGATCTCCGTATAGGACCCTCCATCAGTATCCAGGCGGGCAAGAAAGTTCACCATGGCAACACCATCGAGCAGGTGGCTACGGCGCATACCTTCCAGCTCGGTCTCATTCTTGCTGGCCTTCAGGTCTGTAGTGAAGTCCCTTCCCTTTACATGCTTTGCCTTCAGAGTCGCTTCATACAGATTGACATTAAGCTTCTTTGGGTCGTAGTAAAGGGTATCTTCCTCGGTAAGGAGGCTCTCTATCACAGATGTTGCATCCTCGTAAGGGAGGATCTCAAAATCTTCGGCCATCGCTTCCTTGATTTTCTTGTTGAATCTTTTGGGGTCAGTGAAAAGCCATGCCTTCGCTGTACTGACAAGCAGAACGGAGAGGAAAACCGGAGAGTGCACAGAAACATCTGAAGTGCGCAGATTGGTCAGCCAGGCGATATCATCCAAGGATGAGACCAGGGTATGGGTACACCCCTTCTGCACCATGGCGATACGGGTCATCGTAAGCTTTTGAATCCTGCTGAAGCCGGCTATCTCATTGGGGAGATCGACAACTGGGGTGGAAGGGATTGAGGGGCGGTCGACCCAGATCTCAGAGAGATAGTCAGGACTGGTCACCAGCTCAATACTGTTTTGCCTGAATGCCGCTTCCATCTCAGCCTTGCCGCTGACGGTCAATGTCGAGCCATCGATGCCGACCTTGCTCCCTTGAGGAAGCTCCTCTGCCATCCAGGTCTGAGGGTCCTTATAACCTTCAGTATCCATCTTCATCAAGACAAAAGAACTCTTCTCTATCTGCTGGGAGCCTTGGATGAAATAGCGTGAATCTACCCAGAGCATAGCTTTGTCTTTGGTGACAAGCACAGTTCCTGCGCTCCCAGTGAAGGCTGAGATCCACTCCCTGCTTTTCCAACGTGGGGAAACATATTCGCTTTGGTGTGGATCGGTTCCATTGATATACCAAGCATCCAGCCCTTCACGGCTAAGGATTGCCCTAAGGGCTGTTATTCGTTTCTCAATTGATGACATCTATGTACTCCTATATGCCCTCTTGTCGGTCTTTCGTACCACCAGATAGAGGACTAGTCCGGCAGCTATCATGGCAAGACAGAACAGTTGTCCCATCGATATATTGAAAAAGGATTGAAACAGTGCGATGTTGTCGCTCTTGTCTCCCCAAGCGAGTATATACCCCAAGTTCTCATCCGGAGCCCTGAAATACTCTATGACGAACCTGATGACCCCATAGAGCACAAGGTAGGAAGAGAGAGCAAACCCATAGGGTTGTTTCTCCCTTCTTGGGCGGATGACAAACCACATGATAAAGAAGAGGACAATTCCTTCAAACAGGGCCTCATAGAGCTGAGAAGGGTGTCTTGGAAGATTTATCAGCGAGCCTGCGACGTAGGGGATATCGAGTGAGTCCGCTATGGTGCGCACCCACTCGTAGTTTGTGGAGAAGCGAGGGGCATGGGGGAAAATCATTGCCCAAGCCTTGGTGGAGACACGACCGAAAAGCTCTCCATTGATGAAGTTCCCAAGCCTTCCGAAGGTATAGCCAAGGGGAACTGCATAGACAACAGTGTCGGCTAGTTCAAAAAAATGCATCTTGTTTCTTCGGCTAAAAACATAGGCACCTACTACAGCACCTACAAGACCTCCGTGATAGCTCATGCCGGGAAGCCCGACAAACTGTCCATCCTGAAAAGGCCAGAATATCATCCAAGGGTGTGTCCAGTAGTAGGAGGTACCGTCATAAAAGAGCACAGAGAACAGGCGAGCACCCACGACAAGGCCGATAATACAGGCCAGCACGAGGTTCAGACTCTGATCTGGATCGAGGGCGACCTCATTCTTCCTTGCCTGCAAACGTATCAGGGCATAGGCGAAAGCAAAGGCTATCACATACATCAGACCATACCATCGCAGGGGTAGACCGGGGATGATTTCTGGTGTTATCCAACGGGGAAAATGGAGGAATTGAGTCATGCGGCAAGTGTAATGTGCAATAGTGTAGAGGTCAATACTGTAAAGAGTAGCCTTATTTTATAATATTTTGTATATTTGACCTATGAAAAGAAAAACTATAGCCAGGCTTAGCCTTTCACTGATACTGCTGCTTATCGTAATTCCTCTTTTCGCTTCAGGGTCCTTAGAGGAAATTCTAGCCACCCCTGCCAATAATTCACTGAGTATGCCCAAACAAGGGGATAAGATAGCCACTGATATGGAGGCCTTAGGTAGGCTCTACCGTTATGTCGACAGCATCTACATCGAAGAGGTCGACAAGCCTAAGGTATTCAATGACCTTGCCTCGGCTCTGGTAGCCTCCCTGGAAGATCCCTACTCCTTCTATGTCCCGCCTTCTGAGGCAACAGACTATATGGAAGGGGCAACAGGAATATATGGAGGCATCGGGACCTATCTCAACAAGCCTTCTCCAGAGCGCAAGGACCCCTCTGACCCCTCATCCTATATGGTTACCATCATCTCCCCCTTCCCAGGCTCACCAGCGCAGAGGGCAGGGCTTATGGCAGGTGACCTCATCAGCCACATCAACGGCGAGAAGGTCGATGACCTGAGCAGCTATGAGGCGAGCATACTCCTTAGGGGCGAGCCGAAGACCGAGGTGACCATAACCGTCTTCAGAGGCGGCACCTCGTTTGACCTCAGCTTGGTCAGAGAGAAGATCAGCACACCAACAGTTGAAGGTAACATCATCGATGAGGATATCGGATACATCGTGCTTTCCGAATTCACCCCCCAGACAGGGGAACAGATGCTCGAAAGTGTCAAAGACCTGATAAAACAAGGCGTAAAGGGCCTGATCATTGATGAACGTAACAACTCAGGAGGGGCAGTCGATGGAGCAATGCAGGTTGCAAACATCTTCCTTCCAGCCAACAAGACCTTAGTAACCATTCAGGGCAAGAAGGGCTCCAACCGAGACCAACGCTATATCTCCACAGGATCGACGCTGGTCCCCAAGGATCTGCCTATCGTACTGCTTACCAATGGAGGTTCGGCATCCTCATCCGAAATTCTTGCTGCTGCATTGAAAGAGAATAACCGGGCGACACTCATCGGAACCAAGACATTCGGTAAGGGCGTTGTTCAGGATGTGTTTAAGTTTGGGGAAGGGTATGCCCAAGTCACCACGGCCCACTACTATACCCCCACTGGAGAGAACATCCACAAGAAGGGAATAGAGCCGGACATCATGGTAGAGGACATCAAGCTCGAGGACGATGAGATCCCAGCCTATGAAAAGCTGATGACAGAAAAGGCCCTTGCAGCCTTTGCCGATGAACATCCCGAGCCCACAACGGAGAACATACTTCTTTTCTCAGAAACATATGCTGATTATGGCATTAACAGGGATATTCTGAACATCCTGATGAGAAACGAGTATCTAGGCAGGATTCCCTTTGATGATCGTCCAGTAGGCGACCTTGTCTTTGACAAGCAGCTCAAGCGTGCTGTCGAATTCATCCGACTCGGAAAATAGGAAAGTATCTCAGCTCTTGGTGATAGGTGAATCGGTACAACCAAGAGCTGATGCTTGTAACACAAGCCAATAGGAAAAAATGGCAATATCCTCTCGGTCTCCCCTTAGGGGATGACAGGGAGGATATTGCTACGCCCTTTTTCACTACTATTCCATACAGTCGCTAATGCTGAGTATGCTCTATCAAAAAGCACCATCTTTCATCCTGTATAGTGAAATGCAATATGCCCTGAGCTGAATGAACAATTGATGAATCTCCCCCGACTATAGAGATACAGCGATATAAGAGCAAAAACTAAACCGGTACACCTCTTAATGTTAGAGTAGCTTCCGTATAATTGAGAATTTATACTATCAGCACTACATACAGTTTGCCCTTTGCTGTTTCCAGGAGGAATTGCAAATGTCCCTTTTTATCGTCTCATCGGATTGGCGTTTCAAAGACCGTTTTAAGCAACATTTTTCCTATGAGTTCTTGCATGAGTTCAGTATGGTCAAAAAATTGGTTGCTGCAGTCATGCAGGCAAGAAGTGAAAAAGAGACTTGGATCATAGCCGACCAGAAGTTGGGAACGAGTTCCCAGATTCTGCTCTTACATGAATTAGAGGAAAACTCGATAAAGATAAAGGTATTCTTGTTCCTCGATAAAGGAAACCTCCCCTTCACACTACCGGAACTCTCCTTTCCTGTTGAGTTCATCCAAAAAGCAATGCTCAACTATACTCAGTTTTTCCTGCAGTTCAGTGAGTGCGATAGTGTGGGTGAAGAGTCAGCCTACTCTGCAGAGAGCCTTATAGGCAGCAGCAAGAAGATGCAGGATGTCCGCCAAACTCTTGCGCTCTACGCAAAACAGGAGTGTTCTATCCATCTCTACGGAGAGACAGGAACAGGCAAGGAGATAGCAGCTGGGATCATCCACAAGATCAAGCACCCCCATAGAAAAAACATGGTCAGCGTCAACTGTTCTCTGCTGCATGGCCCGATCGGGGACTCCATATTCTATGGGCATGCGAAGGGAGCCTTTACTGATGGAAAATATGAGCTGCCCGGTCTGGTCCAAGAAGCAAACCAGTCTACACTATTCCTTGATGAGGTTGAGAACCTCACGTTGAACTCTCAAGCAAACATGCTCAGGCTCCTGGAAAGCGGGCGATACAGACAACTCGGGGACACCAAGGTCAAGAGCTCTCAGTTCAGGCTGGTTACAGCTTCAAATGTAAAGCTACAAGATCTTATTGATGAAAACCGTATGCGAAAGGATTTCTACTACAGGATTAGCGATACCACCATCTGCCTCCCTCCGCTTAGAGACCATCTTGAGGATATCCCCCAACTCTGCCAGCATTTCATCAAACAGCATTTTCCAGGAAAACTACTTGGTGAGCAAGATCTCATGCTCCTAAAGCTATACGCTTGGCCAGGTAATGTCAGGCAGCTCTTCTCAACACTTAAACGGAGCTGCATCCGTTCCACAGGGGAAGAGCGAGTACATATACGACCTGAAGATATTGCATAAGGAACAGGCTGTCGTGCAAGATAATGGACCGTAATGGCTCACCATACCTTGCACATATCATCTTAGGAAACACCCTCTCTGGCCTATTGGCCAGAAAATCATCATATCCTGTTTCATAGGGTTTCCTACTTTTCAGCAAAGTCCATCAGAAGCAGATCTCCTCAAATGATCACACTGAACATGATGCTATCTCACAATGCTATAGAGACCCTTCCCACTACCTGCAATGCCAAGTCATGATTTGTATTCATAACCGCTACAGGAACAAGTGCGATCCTCATAGGAATCATGTCACTGCCATTTTTATTGATCCCCAATCCATTGCGGAGAGTCTTGTTATACCGTAGGGCAAAAGGTATGGGCAAGATTGCTTGGACAACTCGCTCAGCAAGCAGGAAAATGGCTCCAACTTTCATTATATCCAGTGCAAAGTCCTTGAAAGAGTCATCATTAATGGAAGAGGAATTTCCCCCACCGGTAAATATCTGGACAAAGAAAAGATCAACAAGGTACACCCCCAACCCCACACCGATGGTGGTAGCAGCAGTCCAGTCGGCAATTTGTCCGAACAACCGACCACCAACATCCCCCTGCAGCTTTGAACCGCTGCCTCCTCCTACTAGAAAATTCTTAGCTACCGGCCAAGCAGTAGGTACGTGCGCCCGCTCATAGAGTTCGCTACGCTGTTCAAACGGAAGCTGCAAAAAATCATGGGCCTTGAATGTTTTTTTTAGAGAACCAAGGGTTGATTTGCCCAGAAACACTTGCTCTCCATCCAAATCGACTACGAGGCCACTCTTGGTGTCCGCAGCATCCATTACTGTGCCCAGTAACGATATTCCCAAAGGTTTGGCACTCAGAGGAATAAGCACGAAAAAAATGACCAAAATAAATATGAGATGACGTTTCACAGCATAACACTCCTTACCATAATTGTAAGGAGTATATCATGAGATTCATCTCTTTTAGCAACAATTTCTGTAAGGCATGTAAAAATTCTTCAGAGGTGCAAAAACACACGTATAGTTCGAACTTCATCACAGAATTTTTACAATACCGCTATTATGATTTTCTCAGTTTCAAAGAGGCAAAAGAAGAGAGAGGACGAAAACAAACCTCTCTCTTCAGAACTGATCACTTGGTAGTTTACTGGCAGGGACCGCTACAGCCAGAGCAGCTTCCCGAACAGGAGAACTCCTCCTTATGCAGGGCTCGCAATCTTGCCAGACGAACTTTTTTTATGGTGAACGAACCTAGAAAAACGATAACCGCTAAAGCTATCAGATAATTTATCATACTGCCTCCTAAAAGAGCAAATTGCCCACTACGTTGATGAATACCGCCACTATATATGCTGTCAGCATCTGGATACCGACTTGTCCAAGGGTAACCCTCCAAGTCTTCAGCTCCCGTTTCATAGCTCCTACTGCAGCAAAGCAAGGCATGCAGAGCAGGTTAAAAGCCATGTAGGCCAAAGCAGCCTGTTTAGTCTTGATATCATCCTTAAGGGTTGGTAGGGCTTGAGCATCACTACCTGTCATCAATACCTCATCAGTATAGATATCCCTAGCCGCTTCACTGTCATAAAGACCCTCTTCAAAGCCTAGCTCACTGAGTTCATCCTCAGTTGCATCAGCAAAATACCCTGTGAGGTACTCGTCACTGATATCATCGGCATAGAGTTGTGCAAGGGTCACTACGACCATCTCCTTTGCGATCCAGCCGGTGGCGACACCGACGGTAGGTCTCCACTCACCAAAGCCTGCAGGCTTGAAGATGGGGGCTATGGCTTTACCGGTAGAGGCTAAAAATGATGATTCGATAGGAGCCAAAGGGGTTCCGTACTCTTGTTGGTTCTGCCCATTGAAGGAGGCGATGTTGAAGTTTGATAGGGCCCAGATAAGGATGGTTGCCGCAAGGATGATAGTACCTGCCTTTTGGATAAATCCTTTCACCTTCTCATACCCATGGATTCCCACACTCGTTAGGGTAGGTAGCCTATACTGGGGGAGTTCCATAAGAAAGTTCGATGTCTCACCCTTGTAGGCGACCCTGTTGATGATCAGGGAGACTACAACAGAGACTACAAGGCTCAACATATAGGTGAAAAATAGTACCAGCGTCTTGTTCCCATCACTGAAAAAGGTCGAGACAAACATGATGAAAATAGGCAGTTTTGCACCACAAGGCATAAAGCCACAGAGCAAGGTGGTTATCTTGCGGTCTTTCTCACTATCCAGCGTCCGTGTTGCCATGATGGCAGGGACAGAACACCCGAAGCCCATCAGTAGCGGTATAAAGGAACGTCCGGACAGGCCAAACTTGCGAAAGAGGCGGTCCATGACAAAGGCTACACGCGCCATGTATCCGCTGTCCTCTAAAAAGCTCATCAGGATATAAAGCACCAGAATAAGAGGGAGGAAGCCTAGGACGGCACCGAGCCCTTCCATGATGCCAAATATCACCAGGCTGTAGGCCCATGTCGCAGCCCCTGCACTCAAAAGTGCTGAAGAGATTACCTCAGTAAACAATGCCCAAAGATTCTCCACCAAGGTGGCAAGCGCTATGCCCGGAGAAGGAAGTCCCGGAATAAAGAGAAAGTTTTCACTAAAGGTTGCGGCAAACATCAGGTACATGATCAGGGCAAAGGCAGGGAGGGCCCAAATCTTATGGGTAAGGACCTTGTCGATCGTATCGGTACGACTTTGCTTCTCTTCCCCTTCCTTTGTCCCACGCTTTACACTGGCTGCAACTATTTCAGTGATGAAGGAGTAGCGCTTGTCAGCAAGCGTATCCTCATCCACCTTCTTGCTCAGCTCGTAGACAGGAAGCCGCTTGGGGACTCGCTTCTCCTCTATGGTGCGGCTTACCGCATCCATTAGGGCATCGATGCCCTTACCAGTGCGAGCCTCAAGGGGGACCACAGCAACGCCGAACTCCGCTTCAAGGCGTTTGAAGTCAATGACATCCTTTCGCAGGGCGACCTCATCCATCATGTTTATTCCCAGCACCGTAGGAATTCCGGTCTCCATAATCTGCAGAGCAAGGTAGAGGTTTCGCTCTAGCGATGTTCCATCGAGGATGTCGATGACACAGTCAGGACGTTCATTCACGATGAAGTCCCTGGCTATCACTTCCTCAGCACTGTAGGGGGAGAGTGAGTAAGTACCCGGTAGGTCGAGGATCTTCATATCCTTGTTCTTCCGGTAGACCCCCTCTTTCTTGTCGACGGTAACCCCAGGCCAGTTTCCCACATGTTGGCGGGAACCGGTAAGGGTATTGAACACAGTGGTTTTGCCGGAATTGGGGTTTCCGGCCAATGCTATGGTATGCTGCATCTAGATCTCCTATATGTTAGGCAAAACTAACTGTTTGCCCAAAAAAAATTACTTCTGGACCTGTATCAGGGCCGCTTCACTCTTGCGAAGGCTCAACTGATACCCCCGAACTGTAATCTCTACAGGATCCCCTAGCGGTGCAATCTTGATGAGTTGCACCTCTACATTGGGAGTTACTCCCATGTCCAAAATCCTCTGTCGCATAGCCCCTGTGGTGCCAATGGAGACCACCTTGGCTT
>CAYSIH010000063.1:0-8595 GCA_964431005.1 uncultured Sphaerochaeta sp.
TATTGAACAAGAGTTCTTGGTACTGGTGTTGACTAGGACTGGTTCTCACTCTGACCTATTCTAACCTTCTCCCGTTTATTAGCAGCTACTTGAACTAAATTCTCTTTCAACCCGTGTTGAATAAATCTCGCCAATATCCGATACTATGTATTGATACCCTATGAATATACAAACATATACCCAGGAGGTGGTTAACCTCCATACACATAGTTACTATTGTGGTCATGGCTTTGGCGAAGTGGCCGAATATGCCGAAGAGGGCCTGAAACAAGGCTTACAAGTGCTGGGGATGAGCGAACACTGTCCTGTACCCGATAACCGTTGGGAGAGCAGTCGCATGCCCTTTGCGAAGCTAGGACCCTACACCCAGGACTGCATAGATACCAAACAGGAGTATGCAGGACGTCTAAAGGTCCTGCGTGGCTACGAATGTGATTATCTGCCGCAATACAAGTCCTATTTTGAAGAGTTGGGCCAGAAGTGCGACTACCTCTTCTTTGCAGTTCATGACCTTTCCTTGGATGCGTACGATGAGTACTCCATCTTCTGGAATCCCATCACCAAGGAGGACCTTTATACCTACACCAAGCTCTATATTGAAGGGATCGAAAGCGGACTCTTCCTTTTCGGAGCCCACCCTGATGTATTTTGTCACTCCTACCGATCGTGGGATGAGGAGGCTATAGCCTGTTCAAAGGAGATTATTGAGTGTGCCATCGCCAATGATGTCGCCTTGGAAATAAACGGAAATGGGATGCGTAAGGGCCTTGTAAAGACATCCTATGGTACGAGATACGCCTATCCTCACCATGAGTTCTGGAAGCTTGCTGCCCAAACCTCTGTGCAGGTGATCTGCAACAGCGACGCCCATAAGCCTTCGCATGTACATGACAGCCTTGGGCGCTGTCTCGACTTTGCAAGGGAGTGCGGCATCGAGTACTCCTCCTTCCAAATTACGAGCCCCGAAGATTGGGAGGCTGGGAAGAATAGCAAGATTTCGTTTATTGACTCTGAGCATACTGGCCTTGCAACGCGGGGTGTAGCATCTCGTTAGAGGTTGCATTGCTCTTCCTCCTCTGTGTTCACATGCTGAGGGAATGCAGGATAAAAGACTGCGAAGGAGTGAATCTATGAATCTAAACAATTGGAAATTACAGAAAACTAAAAAAATGTAATGTATCGGACTCACTTGATTTAGAAACACAGGAAAAGAGAAACAAAGAAAAAGGCTGATCCATATGACTGGAACAGCCTCTTTCTTTGTGTAAACCAATATCCCTTAGTTTGCCCTTGTTGCCTTGCGACAGAACACAGAATATGGTCAACGGATAAGCATACCCCTACTCATCAGGGTGATTATGCTCGTGGCATACACTGCCGGTGCTCTTCAGCTCGCCTTTGAGATAGGCAGCTGCCATATCCTTGGCTGTGCCCTGAGCCCCTACGATGACTTCGATGTTGTGCTCGTTGAAGATTTCAACAGCACCTCCACCCATACCACCGCTGATGATGACGTTCACGCCCATATCATTGAGGAAGTTAGGCAGGAAGCCAGGCTTGTGCCCGGGGTTTGCTACTGAAGTTTCACTTTTGATCTTTCCCTTCTCTGTTTCAAAGATCTCAAAGGTCTGGCAATGGCCAAAGTGGCCAGATACACTCTTGTTATCACTCGCGACTGCAATTTTAAGCATAGGTTACTCCAAATTCTCTAGTTTTTTAGCTACGTTCTCCAAATGGGGAACGTCATATCTTTCAATGAGGCCTCTATCACAAGCCTCACTAATTTTAGGATCAATAGGCATTTTAGCCAATACCTCGAGATGATGTTTCTCAGCTATCGCTTCGATATGGCTCTCGCCGAAGACCTGATACTTCTTGTTGTTATCAGGACAGAGGAAGTAGGAGAGGTTCTCCACCAACCCCAGGATGGGGATATTCATCAGCTCTGCCATGTTCACAGCCTTGGATACTATCATGGAGACCAGCTCCTGAGGAGAGGTCACCATCACAATACCCTCTACGGGAAGGGACTGGAATACAGTCAACGGCACATCTCCGGTTCCTGGAGGCATATCAATGAACAGGTAGTCCAGCTCTCCCCAGACCACATCTGTGTAGAACATCTTTACCGCATTAGCGATAAGGGGTCCTCTCCAGACAACTGCCTGGCCCTCCTCTTCAAGCAGCATGTTGATGGACATCACCTTGATGCCACTCTCTGTAATCTCTGGCATGATTGAGCCCTCTTGTCCTGTCGCCTTCTTGGTAAGACCAAAAGCTTTGGGGATGGAGGGGCCGGTAATGTCCGCATCAAGGATGGCGCATGCATACCCTTTTTTCTGCATAGTGGAGGCAAGCATGGACGTCACCAGCGATTTTCCAACTCCGCCCTTGCCACTTACCACCGCTATGATATGGGCGATGTTGCTCAGTTTGTGAGGATGAGCTCGAAAGTCAAACTCTTCTTTCTCGGTATTCATTCTGTTGCCTCCAAATGTAGGGTCTTCCCGCCAGAGAGATACTCCACCTTATCCCCCATAAAGGAGCGCAAAACCTGGTAGTTTTCCTCTCCTGTGCAGTGGCAGGTGTAGTAGGTTGCTCCGCTTTCAAGCAGAGCTTGGGCTATCGCATGCAGCGTCTCTTTGCTTTCGGGTTTTCCCGTCCTGTGGTTATAGAGGTGGAAGCCTCCGATAACGTGGGTAGGGTAGTGCCCAAATAGAGTGTGAAAGTGATCTACGATATTGACTATACCCCTATGGGAGCATCCGCTTACCAACAGGCTTATACCCTCTTCCTCAATGACAAGGTTCTGCTCGTGGGCGAAGTCGTCTTGGATAAAGCCGTCTTCGGTCTTCTTTAGCAGGCTCTTGTTGCCAGTGGGGAAGAACCTCTCCCCTTTGACGTTGGAGAAAAGGGATATGCCCTCCCCTAGAGGGGTTTCCTTTCCGGTAAAGATGACCCGGTTGTTGGTCATGAGCTCCTCATCGATACCTATGAATCCGTGTTCGCCTCCTTCCCGCTCGGAGTAGTAGGGGCCAAAGGCCGCCTTTCTCAAGTAGATGGGGGCAGTGTTGTTTCTAGAAAGAAACGTCTTGATGCCGCCACTATGGTCATAGTGGCCATGGGAGAGGACAGCCAAGTCGACCTTTGTAAGGTCGATCTGAAGACTTTCCGCATTTTTTGCAAACATGCTGGAGCCTCCGGTATCAAAAAGGATTGTCTTCTCCTTGGCTTCGATAAAGAGGGAGAGACCATGTTCAGTCCTGATCCCCTCTTTGGACGAGGTGTTCTCTACGAGGGCTGTAATTTTCATCTTCGTACTGTCTCCTTAAGCATCTGCAAGGTCTTGGTATAGACATTGCGAACTGCTTTGCCACTTTCACAGGGGTAGTCAATGACGGTCTTGCCTTCATTGACGGCTTGGATCGCTATGGGGTCAAAGGGTATCTTCCCTACAAA
Source organism: uncultured Sphaerochaeta sp. (assembly GCA_964431005.1). GTDB lineage: Bacteria > Spirochaetota > Spirochaetia > Sphaerochaetales > Sphaerochaetaceae > Sphaerochaeta. Next base: position 3,460 of record CAYSIH010000063.1, read on the forward strand.
GAAAATCCCCTCCTTCCAGCAGAAAGACTCTATCTTGGCAGAGAGCTCGTCGTTGGTGTCACTCTTGTTGACACAGACGGCGACAGGGACTCCTAGTTTGGCGGCTGTCAGGATAATCCTCTTCATATCGCTGACACCTGATATGGAGGGTTCGGCCACGACGAGGGCGAGATCTGCTCCGGTAAGGGAAGCTATGACCGGGCATCCTATTCCAGGTGAGCCGTCTATGATGGCGAACTCTGACTCTGAGGCGACACCCTTGAGCTGATCTTTCACCTGGGTAACCAAAAGGCCGGTGGTACCGCTACCCATCGAAAGGGTGGCGGTGGAGAAGTGCGCATCCTTATCGCTATAGAGTTTCAGCTCCCCAGCTTTTGTCTTAACCATGGTGATGGCCTTCTCTGGGCAGAGGTATGCACAAAGGGTGCACCCTTCGCAAGAGATCTCATCGACGATATGTTTGCCGTCCTTTTGCTCGATAGCATGGAAACGACATACATCGCTACAGATGCCGCAGTTAGTGCAGAGATCAGGGTCTATGACGGCCTTATCAAGGCCGAAGTAGTCGCTGATCTTCTCCTTCGGAAAGGGATCCATGACCAGATGGAGGTTGGGGGCATCGACATCACAGTCGGCATATGCCTTGGCCTGGGCAAGCTTGATGAAGGCACTGGCTATGGTGGTCTTTCCCGTGCCCCCCTTGCCGCTGAGTATTAATAGTTGTTTCATGAGCGTACCCCCTCGAGGGCTTTGTCTAGGATTGTGGAGAAAAGCTCATGGTAGTGCTTCTCTTCCCGCACAGCAATCTTCCCCACCGAGTTGAGGTTCCCCAATCTTTTGTCAAAAGGAATCCTTCCGATGATGGGTATGTTGTTTTTGATGCAGAACTCCTCAGAGGGATTTTTTCCCTCCATGATCTTGTTCAGGACAACGGCGTGGGGTTTGCCCAACAAGGTGACCAACTCGTGCACCATAGCAAGGTTGTGTGCCCCAAAGATGGTGGGTTCGGCTATCAGGATGCAGTAGTCAGCGAGGCGAACACTTTCAGTGACAAGGCAGCTGCTTCCAGGAGGTGCGTCTATGATGGTCAGGTCATCACTTTTATGCTTGAGCAGTTCCTCAATAATGGGGACCCCTGAGCTCTCCCCTATATGCATGGAGCCTGATATGCTGCGCACGGTACCCGATCGCCCCACGCTCATCTCGCCCACCGCACGGTCCACTTCAGTCAGTGCCTTCTGGGGGCAGACATAGATACATCCGCCACAGCTGTGGCAGATCTCATCAAAGATCATCAGGCGATTGCCGATAAGAGCCAGGGCGTTGAATGCGCAGAAGTCCACGCAAGCGTGGCATCCGTCGCACAAGGCGTCATCAACCACAGGCTTCTTTACGGTGACCAGTTTCTCAAGCTCCTTGGTAGGGTTGAAGAAAAGGTTCCCGTTTGGCTCTTCGACATCGCAATCGATGTAGGTTGCCTCTTTGGCAACAGAGGCAAGGTTGACAGAAAGCAGTGTCTTTCCGGTGCCTCCCTTACCGCTGAGGATTGCAATTGTCGGTTCAATGGCCATTATGGTACCCCGCATGGACCTCCTTGAGAGGTTCTAGCTTATTGTTTTTGTAGGCTGCGATATTATCGGCAACACTTAGGTTCAGTGCCTTGAAAAGCTCAACGTTGGCAGGTTGCAGGACCTTTGCCGCATTTTCACCACAGCGGACGGTTACAAGGATGTTTACCTTGTTGTCAACAAGAAGTTGGGCTGCCTTGATGCCGGCTCCTCCTGGGCTGTCAGCTGCACTGTTTACTAGAAATGTGCTCTGCTCAGTCTCTGTGTCGTAGAGACAGTATAGGGGTGCGCGTCCAAAAGAGACGCATACGGCAGAATCAAGACTATCTTTGTCTGATGGGATTGCAATGATCATAAAATTCCTCCAAATAGGTTCGTAGTAATATTTTGTGATAGTGAGTGTTTAGACTACTCGTATCTTCTGTTCTGTCCTCGACGATGCCTGCACCCACGTTCATTAAAACAGGTAGGGTGGTCTTGGTCACAGAGGAGGTACTCTCCTCCTTCGATCAGCAGCACTTTGCCATGAACCAATGCATCGGCAATTTTCTTTCTTGCCACTTCATATATTCCTTGGATAGTGGTTCTTGCCACATTCATCTGCTTGGAACACATCTCCTGGGTAAAGCCTTCAATATCAATGAGACGGATGGTCTCATATTCATCGACGGTCATGGTGACGGCTTCTCGCTGCCCAGCCCCAACTCCTAGGGGCCCAAACCTGTTAAATTCAGGAAGGCTACAGACGTTTCTCCACTTTCTCGGTCTTGGCACAGTTGCTCCTTTCGGTAATCTTACAGGTAAGGCATTACCTTCTGTATAGGTCGTTATAGACATATGTCGATTACTCTTTCATAATAGAAGCATTATCGACATATGTCAATAACCCAGAAAAAGAAACTCTCTTTTTTTGCAGGTTTTTCGTACGAATGTTGAGAACATGGCGGGAAGGGTGAAAATCTAGAGAAGAGATTAAGGAGAGAGGGAGGATAAAGAAGTACGGCCTGCTTTTGGCAGACCGCACGGATGTTTGTTGTTTATGCTTTACATGATTATGATCTGGTCACGCTCAGGTCCGACCGATACATACTTGATGGGAGCCCCTACCAGCTCGGAGAGACGCTTGCAGTAGATCTGGGCATTCTTGGGAAGGTCTTCCCACTTGCGTGCTTCGGTAGTATCGCTCATCCACCCGTCATACTCTTCGTAGATGGGCTGTGCAATCTCCTGTAAGGCTGTCTCTGGAAGATGGGTGACAGTCTCACCATTAATCTTGTAGGCGACACATACCTTAAGCTTCTCAAAGGTGTCCAGCACATCGAGCTTGGTGAGGGCGATGCTGGTAAAGCCGTTGATCCAGCAGGAGTAGTCGGCAGCGACTGCATCAAACCAGCCACAGCGGCGAGGGCGCCCTGTTGTGGCACCATACTCCTTGCCGATATCCTGCAGTTTCTTTCCCGTCTCATCAAAGAGCTCTGTCATGAACGGGCCGCCACCGACGCTGGTGGAGTAGACCTTTGCCACACCGATGACTTCGCTGATTCTGCTTGGGGCGATGCCGGCTCCACTGGTAGCCCCACCTGCGGTGGGATTACTGCTGGTGGTATAGGGGTAGATGCCCCAATCCAGGTCGCGCATGATGCCAAGCTGGCCTTCAAGGAGAATCTTTTTCTTGTCCTCATAGGCTTGGCGCACCAAGGGGACACTGTCGATGATCTTATCCCCAAACTGCTCTTTCCATTTGGTGCAGAGGGCGAGCATCTCTTCGAGTGTCACCTCAGGCAGGCCAAAGTAGGCGAGTTCGCGGTTCTTCTGGGGGAGGGCCATCTCAATGCGGTTCTTGAGGCGGTCAAAATCGAGCAGGTCAGCTGCCCTGATTCCCGAACGTGTAGCCTTGTCGCTGTAGCAGGGCCCGATGCCCCTTTTTGTGGTCCCTATCTGCATCTTCTGACTTTTGGCCAGTTCCTGGGCTCCGTCGAGCATACAGTGGTAGGGCATGATGAGGTGTGCACGTACGTCGATGAAGAGGTTGTTCACCTCAACGCCCTTTTTGGCAATGGAATCGAGCTCTGTTGCCATGGTGTCGAAATTGACTACAGTCCCTGCCCCCACTATGTTGGTGGTTTCAGGATTGAAGATGCCGCTGGGGATGATGTGCAGGGCAAACTTGCCATGCTCGTTGATGACGGTGTGTCCGGCATTATCCCCACCCTGGAATCGGATGACGATATCGGAATGGACGGCAAGATAATCTACTATACGGCCTTTGCCCTCGTCTCCCCACTGTGCTCCTACGATTGATGTAATGCTGCTCATTAGGTACGCTCCTTGGCTCTTTCTTCAAGCATGATATGTTCTTTTTCTGTGTGTTTTTCAATGTCTTCAGCATCCCAAGGGTACTTGATCCAGACATTGCCTAGGTTTAAGCCGGCGAAGTAGCGCTTGATCTCAGGGGGGAACTCCACGTCCTTGTCCTTCTGCTTGTTGTGCAGGACCAGCACTGCGATCTCCTCAGGCTTGAACTTCAACAGCTCTCCTACGCAGTATGCTAGGGTGGCACGTGTGTCGTCAACCTCGTCGATGAGCAGGACCTTCTTTCCTACCAGCTGTGACTGCACTTCGTCGATCCATTGGATCTTCGTGGGGTGGTCCTTATGTTTGTTATCAAGGCCGTAGTAGGAGATTCCCACTGCATATATCGGGCGATTGATAAAGGTCTTCATGATCCTGGCGGGTATGAACCCCCCACTTCCGATTGCGACTATCACGTCCGGGTCAAAGCCTGTGGCTATAAGCTGTTTGCTTAGGTCTTTCACCAGCTTGTGAACCGAATTGTAACTTACGTAGAACTTCTTGCTCTCCATTTCTGTGCGCTCCTTGGCGTTTAGGCTTGTGGATACATCTCTGCTATATAAGGAAGGGTCCTATACTGCTCATTATAATCGAGGCCGTACCCTACGACCCAGACATCGGGGATGGTGAATCCCAAATAATCAATGGTGATGGGAACGCAGTGCCGTTCGGGCTTGTCCAAAAGGACTGCGGTCTTCACTGAGGCGGGGTTACGGGTTTTGAAACTACGAATCAGGTAGTCGAGGGTGTTCCCACTGTCCAGGATGTCCTCGATGATGAGGACATGGCGGTTGTTCATATTCTCGCGGGTATCCATCAAGAGTCGGACGTTGCCACTCTGGTCCCCTTGGTAGGAAGAGAGTGCTATGAAGTCCACCACGTGGTTGACCGAAAGCTTGCGGGCAAGGTCTGCTATAAAGATGAATGAGCCTTTTAGGACTCCGACCAGTAGGAGCGTCCCCTCTTTGTCAGCGTAATCAAGACTAATTTTCCTTGCAAGTTCATCGACTCTGCGGTCGATCGTATCTGCATCGATAAGAACACGCGAGAGATCCTCTGTCAAAGCAGGGATCGCGAGGGAATCATGCATTGGGCCTCCTCAACGAAACAGGTCTCCCTGTTTGTACCATGTCTGTATATGGTAAGGAATACTCGAAAAACAGGGGAGTGTCAATGTTGGATAGGCTTTGGAGGGCATTGGTAAAGTATACAAAGT
>CAYSIH010000064.1:0-8511 GCA_964431005.1 uncultured Sphaerochaeta sp.
GAAAAAGGCCATGCCAGCACTGCACGCAAAGTACCTAATCTGGGCGGGCCCACCTATTGCTATTTTTATTGACTTGCAACATGAGCCGTTACAAGAATGTTTTGAGTACGCTTCTATAGATTCGATAAGAGTATATCACACTGTATCTGTTGAATAAAGATAGTGGAAAAATCGGTCAGACCTGATAATTCTAATTAAATCTATAGTTCTAACAGGCTCATTAGAATCTGTGCAGTTATTCTATAAGAAAATGATGAGGCGACTTTTCAGTTCCTATCGATCTCAGACAATTGGCGATAAACAATACCCTAAGGGGATTTACAAGTTAAAACGGCAATAACAACTATAACATTATATTATTCTAATATAAGAACGACGATATCCTAACAATTGAACCAGTATCGAGTGTATAAATCTTAAAAGTACTGGTAAAATATCATTAAACTGGTGTATGATAGACACGATTGGAGCATCACATGCACGGACACAACATCGAAACTCAGAAATTAGGCACAAACTCGCAACACGACCTTTTAGATGCAGTATTCAACACGCCTAATCATTCTGGAACGAATCGTCAACCCGTCGCTCATGTCGACTTTAATAGAATTCAGACATTAACTGAACATTTACTTTCCGTTTCATCTCTCACGGGTACTTTCACAAAGAAACTGAATATGGAATCAATCGGCAATCTGGCAGGCCTTCTCCACGATTTTGGAAAATCCTCAGTAAGATTTCAAAGATACATTATGTCTGCATCCGGCCTTATTTCAAAAGACGATTTTGCATACTTAGATCCAGTATCGAACAAGGGGAAGATAGATCACTCTTCTGACGGAGCCAGGCTCTGTATGGACACACCTTACGACGGAAACTACGAAAAACTATCTTGCGAACTCATTGCAATAGCGGTTATGTCCCATCATACTGGACTTCCTGATATATGTAGGCCAGGAAAAGAAAGCTCATTTGATACTAGAATGAGTTCCGACATGAACGATTCATCAGAGTATTCATCTGATGAATCCTATCTTACATTCAAAAAATACATCACAGATACAATAAGTCGAAAATGTGCAGTTGAAATCAAATCGGCAATAGATAATATTTCAAAAACAAAAAGCAGGGAGACGTCCTATTTCCGATTAGGGCTTATTACTCGTTTTCTCCTAAGCAGTCTGGTTGATGCAGATAGACTGGATACTGCCTCATTTATGTCCAACGTGCCTATAACAAAACAAGGCAGACCTAATTGGGAAAAGATGTCAGACAACTTGATTCGTCACTTGTCTCAATTTGACATTAAGGACAAAGTCAACAAAATAAGAGACGAGGTATCGGAATGTTGTGCCTCAAAGGCCTCCTGTCCGAAAGGTGCGTATTTCCTATCTGTCCCCACCGGAGGCGGAAAAACCCTATCCAGTCTAAGGTTTGCAATCAAGCACGCGGCACATCACGATCTAGAAAGAATAATTTACGTCGCACCGTTTATTTCGATAATAGATCAGAATGCAAAAGTAATTCGGGAAGCAATAGGTTATGAATTTAGCGATTCGATAACAGAACATCATTCTTCAGCTATTCGCAGTAAACGTTCTAATGACGATACTCGTATCACTGACGATAACTGGAGCTCTCCAATAATATTGACGACCATGGTTCAATACCTTAACACTTTCTTTTCCCCTGGAACCTCGTCTGTCAGACGAATGCACAATCTTGCAAATAGCGTAATCATATTCGATGAAATTCAATCCACGCCTACTCGTTGCATACACCCGTACAATCTTAGTGTGAATTTTCTGACACAGGATTGCGGTTCCACAGCAGTATTGTGTACTGCAACCCAGCCCGAATTTGATAATATGGTAAGACCAGTGATATTGTCAGAATGTCCTGAGATTGTTCCCTCTGACGTTTACAAAGATTTGCCGATTCGCACCAAGATTATCGACAAACGGTTGAAAAACGGATGGGACCCTTCGAGTATAGCACGACTGGCCCTCGAACAATATGAAGTTGGAAACAGTGTATTGGTAATCCTGAATACAAAAAAATATGCTGAAAAAACATCAAAGATTATTCAAAAAGAATTTCCTAATGTAAAATATCTGAGTACCAATATGTGCTCAGCACACCGCTTGAAAGTTATAGAATCCATAACGGAGGATTTATCGGCAAAAGAGCCTGTTATATGCGTAAGTACTCAAGTCATCGAAGCGGGAGTAGATCTGGATTTTGATACAGTAATCCGAGCTCTGGCAGGATGGGATTCAATAGTCCAGGCCGCGGGAAGATGCAATCGCAACGGACATCGGCAAACTCCAGGGGAGGTTATAGTAGTCAATCCCATTGATGAAAATATAGGATCTCTGATCGAAATAAGAGTGGGTAAACAAGTTGCGGGAAGAATTCTTGACGATATGTCTCCCGATTCACAGGGTATTTTATCGAAATATCGTATAAGATACAACAAAGAACTCATAGGGATTAAATCGAACATTTTTGATTATCCTCTTGATGAATATGAATCAAGCCTTGTCAAGATGCTTTCTGATAATTTGTCTGATTACCGTTCGGTTGAGCGCATATTAAAACAATCATTCCGTTCCGCTAGCACATCATTCAGGGTAATTGACGATAATTCTATAGGTGTCATTATTTTGAACGCAGGCGGGAAAACTGATGCGGAAACAATTGAAGCAATTGCCAAAGAGGGAAAAATTTATTCCGATTCCGCTTTAAAATCTGCTCAGAAATACATGGTCAATGTCAGAGATAGCATTCTTGACAGAATGATAACTGTAGGTGTTGCGAAACAAATACCCTGTACTGAAATATGGGTGTATTCTGGGCTTTACAATGAGGTATATGGAATTACGGAGGAATGGAAATGAAAGATAATATTATTGAATTTCAGGTATATGGAAACAGGGCTTTATTCACAGACCCTGTTTCAAAAATCGGCGGTGAAAAAAGATCCTATCCTGTCCCGACCTATGAGGCTCTTAAGGGGATAGTCGAATCGATATATTGGAAACCCACCATATGCTGGGTTATTGACAAAGTCAGAGTGCTTAATCCGATGCGGGAGGAGGCTGTTGGAGTAAAACCGATAAAAATGAGTGGTGGTAACGAACTCGCTCTTTACACTTATCTCTATGATGTATCGTATCAAGTACAATGTCATTTTGAATGGAACGTGGACCGTGATGATATGGTAAACGACCGAAATGAAAACAAACATCATTCCTCGGCCAAAAGAATGGTTGAACGCGGAGGGCGCAGGGATGTGTTTTTGGGTACACGCGAATGTCCTGCGTACGTTGTACCTTGTAAATTCGGAGACGGTAAAGGTGCATACGACAACTCACAAAGATTCGAATTTGATTTGATGTATCACGGGATAAATTACCCTAGTAAAAATTCGAATGAGATGTGGATCAGATTCTGGAAGCCTGTCATGGAAAGAGGTGTCATAGAATTCCTCAGACCATCTGAGTGTGAGTTTTTGAAGAAAATCAGAGACGGCACATATTCAATCGCTCCGTCTTCGGGAATCGAGGAGTCTCTGTTACAGTTGCCTGAGGTGAAATAATGTCCTGGATGTCTCGTTTGTGTAAAACATATGATTCAGCGTGGGGGAGAACGGTAACGAGTGAGTCTAAGGTTCCTCTATTGCCACTTCATCATACAACGGTTCAGGCACAGATCTCGGTTGTAGTAGACTACGAGGGGAATTTTGTTTCAGCATCAGCGATTCTAAAAGAATCAGCGACAACCATAATCCCATGTACCGAATCTTCAGGTGTTAGAACCAGTGGAAAATCACCACATCCTCTCAGTGATACATTGGAGTACATTGCTGGCGACCTATTGGAATATCACAACGCGGAAGAAAAAGACATTGATAAAATCAAAAAATCTCATTTGGATTATTTAAGCCTGCTAAAATCGTGGTGCAATAGCGATTACGGAGATAAAAGATTGTTGGCGGTTTTGAAATATGTTGAAGGTGGAAGTCTCATTTCCGATTTGTCGGCATCCGGGGTATTGAGATTGGATGATGAAGAAAAAATCATCACAAAGTGGGATGAGGGATCGGAGGAGGGCAGGCCTGAACTATATTCTGTTATTACAGGTGAACTTGTAAAATCCTTTGTTCGTTGGAATATTTCCACACCTGATGGCGATATAAATCTGTCTAACCTAGAAATATGGTCACTATGGGAAAAATTTGTAGAATCCAATGAAGGCAAAAGCGATATCTGCATGGTGACAGGCGATAACGTACGAATCGCAACAAAACATCCTGCAAAAATTAGAAACGCAGGAGATGGAGCCAAACTAGTATCATCGAATGATAACGACGGTTTTACATTTCGTGGCAGGTTTGTATCAGATAGAGAAGCCTGCACAATTGGCGTTACGACAAGTCATAAGGCTCACAATGCATTGAGATGGTTGATTGGCAAACAGGGATGGTGTCACGGTGATTGGTGCATCGTCTCGTGGATGATATCGTCTGGAGGTAAAACTATCATTCCTACAGATGATCCTTCAGATATATTTCCATCAAATTTGACAGATGAAAATCAGACGGCATATACTGGAAAAATATCTTCCGATAAGATAAATTCCATGATCAGAGGTTATCATGGGAAAATAGATGACGAGGGTATTGCCACTATGATTCTCGATTCGGCCAGTAAAGGCAGACTAGCTATCTCATATTACAAGGAATTCACAGGTTCGGAATTTGAGGCCAATTTAAATCACTGGTATACTACTTGTTCATGGCCTAGAGTATACGTAGGAAAGGATAAAAAGCAGAGGCGTACAACACTTCCCTTACCTCTGAAAGAGATAGTTAGATGCGTATATGGTAAAAACGTGGACGATGGACTTATGAAATCTGCATTAAACAGACTCACGCCCTGCGTGATAGAATGTGCAAGAGTTCCGTACGATATTTTACAAACTGTATCCAACAATGCCTGCAAGCCTTTTTCTTACGAGAGATGGGATTGGGAAAATATTCTCTCTTTGGCTTGTGCATTTTATAGAAAAGAGAATAAAAAAGAGGGGTATGAAATGGTATTAGATAAAGAACGAAAAACAAGAGATTATCTGTTCGGCAGACTTTTAGCCGTCGCAGATGCAGCAGAAAGCCGGGCGTTATACACGGCCGGGGAAAAAAGAGAAACAAATGCTATGAGGAGTATGCAAAGATTTGCAGATCGTCCAAACTCTACATGGAGACATTTGAATCTTGCGTTGGCACCTTATAGGCCCAGACTTCCTGACAATGGAAGCTATTATGACAAGATCATTTCAGACATAATGGGAATCTTTGATGCCGACGACTTCATTAGTGATAAGCAACTGTCGGGCGAATTCCTGTTGGGATTCTATACGCAAAGAGCTGATTTTTTCACTAAAAAAGAGGACTTGAATGAAAAAGAAAACCAGGAGGAGTAAATATGAAACCTATAGATAAAAAAATTGATTTCGCAGTAATATTTTCTGTGAAAAATGCAAATCCCAACGGAAATCCGTTGGATGGAAATCGCCCTCGAACCAATATCGAGGGATATGGCGAAGTTTCAGACGTTGCAATCAAGAGAAAACTCAGGAACCGTCTAATGGACATGGATGAAAGTATATTCGTCCAATCCAACGACCGAACAACTGACTCGTACAAGAGCCTGAGGGAGAGGGCTGACAACAGTGATTTGAAGGGTGTAAAAGAGGAAGACGAATATGTCAAGATTGCATGTTCGACATGGTATGATGTCAGGGCGTTTGGCCAACTATTCGCTTTTTCTAGTAAGGACAAATCAAAAGGTGTATCGATAGGTATAAGAGGCCCCGTTTCGGTTCATCCTGCCTTTTCACTGGCACCTGTGAATATATCTAGCATACAGATTACAAAAAGTGTGAATTCTGAGCCGCCTAAGGGTGGATCTACGAGATCATCGGACACCATGGGTATGAAATATCGTGTAGACGGAGGAGTGTATGTTTTCTACGGAAGCATCAACCCTCAATTGGCAAAGAAGACAAACTTCTCTATGAAGGATGCAGAGTTATTCAAAGAGGCTCTGAGGACACTCTTCATGAATGATGCATCTTCTGCCCGTCCCGAAGGAAGCATGGATGTTAAAAAAATATTGTGGTGGGTACACGACAATCCAAACGGCCAATATTCATCTGCAAAGGTTCATGGATCTTTGAAGATGGAACCGAAAGATGGAGTTACTGACCCGATATTCTTTGAGGATTACGACATTACCGTGGAACCCTTGGAAGGGCTCACTCCGGAATCTGTAGAGCCATTTTAAACCAACCATAGAGGGGCATCGCCCCTCTTCAATTATCATGAACAGAGATGATTTTTTACAAATGTCTGGAATACAACACTTTGTATTCTGTGGTAGGCAATGGGGATTGATACATATCGATGGTATTTGGGTCGATAACGATCTTACGGCACAAGGTAATATTGTACATGAGAACGTAGACAGGGGACATTCGGAATCAAGAAAAAACTTGAAAATTTTTAGATCCGTAAGGGTTGCATCATACGAACTAAGACTTAACGGAATTTGTGATTTAGTCGAAGTTTTCGAATCTGATGACGGTAACTTGAATGTGATGCCTATTGAATATAAACGCGGCGTTCCAAAGGAAAACGACTGTGACAGAATACAACTTTGTGCCCAAGTTATGGCTTTGGAAGAGATGTTTGACACATCAATAAGTCATGGTTCAATTTTTTACCATGCATCACGTCGAAGAGAAATTGTATCCATCAACGAGCATCTTCGGGAAAATACAATAATAGCCTCGAATAAAATGCATGAATTATTTCTTAAAGGTGAAGTTCCAGCACCCATATACGGCCCTCATTGTCTGTCTTGTTCTCTGTATGAACGATGCCTGCCAAAGACAATATCTGCGAATCGAACAATCGAGACCTATTTCAAAAACAAAAGGAAAATGATAAAATGAGACAACTTTTGAACACCTTGTATATTCTTACTCCTAACAGTTACCTCTCTAAGGATGGAGAGCGAATAAAAATTATGAACCAGGGGGACGAACTCGCCTCATATCCGATAAACATTTTGGAACGCATAACGTGTTTCAGTTATGCGTCGCCATCTCCAAAGGTTATTGAAATGTGTTCCGATCGAGGAATTTCAATTTCAATTATGTCGCCGAACGGTAAGTTTTTAGCATCAATAGACGGACCAGTAAAGGGCAATGTGTTACTGAGGCGCGAACAATACAGACGTGCCGATGACGAGTCATTTTGTCTTGCCGTCTCTAAAAATATAATATGGGCAAAAATATACAATTCCATAGCTCTTCTTAAGAGAGGGGCAAAGGATCATGCTGAAAAAATCAACTATGATTTTGTGAATACATCTGTAGTCAGACTTAAGAAGACTCTCGATGACATTGATAAGGTCGAGTCCATGAATCAATTGCGAGGTATGGAAGGAGATGCGGCAAAAATATACTTTTCAGCTTTAAATAATCTCATTTTAAGAAACAAAGATGTCTTTAATATATCGGGTCGTAATAGACGCCCTCCGCGAGATCCGATAAATGCTCTCATGTCTTTTTTCTATTCTGTTTTGACAAACGAAGTCCGTTCTTCTTTATTGAATATGGGACTTGATCCTTATGTAGGGTATATGCACACAGATCGACCGGGCAGACCATCATTAGCATTAGATATAGTTGAAGAATTACGATCTTCGGAAGTGGACCGATTCCTCTTGAAAAAAATTAACTTAGGACAAGTATCTGCAGGAGATTTCATAGAAGAAGGAGGAGCTTGTTTTTTAAATGAATCAGGACGTAAAAAAATGATACGTCTGTGGCACAATGAAAGAAAATCTACTATAACTCATGGGTATATCCAGGAAAAAATAGAAAGAGGGCTGATACCTCACGTACAATCCAACTTGCTCTCTCGGGTTATACGTGGAGAACTGGACGGTTATCCCCCCTATTTAATTTGATACTATGATGGTAATTGTCACGTATGATATATGCACAACCAACGATACTGGCACATATCGCCTGAGGAAAATAAATCGTATTTGCAGAAACGTTGGACACAATATACAAGGATCAGTTTTCGAGTGTATAGTCACTCCTGCCGAATTGAATTATCTGCGAAAAGCGATATCGGATGTTATAGACGATTCTGTGGATAAAGTTCGAATATATCACATAGGTCGTAATTGGAGGAGAAAAATAGAGTCTTTAGGATTGGAGGATGAATACGATCCAGAAGGTGCTCTGATAGTATGAGAACCTCAAGCTAACAGAAATGTGACGAAGGTTTTGAAAGTATACTATATAAAACAAATCAATAATAATGGTCTTTCGTCAAAAATACACATATTTTTACTATTCAGATATGTAAATATAACAATCTAGTATATATCTTCAAGAGTCACACCCTTCACGGGTGTGTGGATTGAAACT